>JAHEIV010000104.1 GCA_024639205.1 Deltaproteobacteria bacterium
TGGAAGCAACAAGCAGCCCGCAGGTCGTTGAAAAAATCGGTATCCGTAGCCGAATCCGGGAATTTTTTTCCGGCGTGCCGATATTGGGCTGGCTGGCAGGAGCTGTCGCAGCCGTATTGCTTGAACAGTTCATCGGTCTTCGCCTGGCGTGGCTCTTGGGGCTTCCCAAAATACCGGTTTTGTTCGGTTTCACGATCATGCTCAAAAAGCCGGCACTGATGCCCAGCGCCATGGCTTACGTGCTGCTGATCTATGCCCTGCCGGTGGGCATTGTCGCCTGTTTGTGTGCTGCGCCGGCCAACCGGCTCGCAGGCAAGCTGATCGACATGTCGATGCCCGGGGCGGTTCTCCTCCACCTGCTGCTGTTCTATGCGGTTCTGCACCTCTGGGCCAGTATGAGCGACTATCGGTACCTGACGCTCAACCTGGCCCTGATTTTTATTATGGTGACCTTGAGTCTGAACGTCATCAACGGCTACATGGGCGAATTCTCCTGCTCTCATCCCGGTTTTATCGCGCTGGGGGCATATACCTCCTCTGTTTTCAGTGTGGGGCTTTTTGCCAACGACTCCATGTTCGGCGAAGCGCTGCTGCCGGCGGTGCTGGGTCCCTTTCTTTTTCCGATCGGATTGGTGCTGGGCGGATTTGTGGCCGCGTTGGGCGCGCTGCTGGTAGCAATACCCTCTTTCCGAACAAGAGGGGACTATTTGGCCATCATCTCGCTGGCGTTCATGTTCATCATCAAAAGCCTTTTTGAAAATCTCGAATTTGTCGGGGGGCCGCGGGGGTTGTCCGGTCAACCGAATTGGGCCAACCTGCCGACGGTGTTCGCCTGGACCGTCGCATGCATATGGGTAATCAACAATTTCGTTCGCTCCACCATCGGAAAGGCGCTCAACGCGGTGCGCGACGAAGAAACCGCGGCCAACGCCATGACGGTCAACACCCGGCGCACCAAGATCCTCGCGTTCATGTTCGCGGCCTTCTGGGCCGGTGTGGCCGGAGGACTGTTCGCGCACGTGATTCGGTACGTCAATCCGGCGATGTTTGGAATCCAGCAGCTGGCGCAGGTGCTCGCAATGGTCTATTTCGGCGGCCTGAACTCTGTTTACGGGTCGATTGTCGGAGCCCTGAGCCTCAGCCTGCTCAGTGAGATGCTGCGGCCCCTGGAGCTGTTTAAGTGGATCGTCATCCCGCTGCTGCTGATTCTGGTAATGATTTTCCGGCCTACCGGTTTGATCGCCTTCAAGGAGTTCAACGTGAAGAAAATGATCCAGCCAAAAGGTAAAGAGGTATAGCATGGCGCTGCTGGAAGTGGATAGAATGACGCACTATTTCGGCGGATTGCGTGCCGTCCACGACTATAACCTGCAGATCGAACCCGGTCAGATCCGGGGATTGATCGGGCCGAACGGTGCCGGTAAAACCACTATTTTCAACCTGATCACCGGTATTTACCGCCCCACCGATGGAGCCGTGCGGCTCGAAGGACACGATATCGTCGGGCTGTACCCTTACCAGATCGCTTCCAGAGGAATCGGACGTACTTTCCAGAACCTGCTGCTCTGGCGCCACATGACCGTTCTCGAACACATTATGATGGCCCGTTACTCTCGCCTGACCTACGGTCTGATTGGAGCATTTTTCGGAACAGCCAAACGGAAACGGGAAGAAGAGCAATCCGAACAAAAGGCTTACCAGCTTCTGGAAATGTTCAACATCGGCCACCTTGCGCACCAGAACGTGCTCAACCTTCCGTATGGAGACCAGCGTCGCGTCGAAATGGCCCGTGCGCTGTCCATGGAACCGAAAATCCTGTTTCTGGACGAGCCCACCGCCGGGATGAACCCGGAAGAGTTGAACCAGATGATGCATATCATCCGACAGGTGCACCAGACGTTCAATGTGGCGATCTTTCTGATCGAACACCGGCTGAAGCTGGTGATGGAGCTGTGCGATACAATCCAGACGCTGGTATTTGGTGAAGTCATCGCCGAGGGCAACCCCGATGAGATCCAGAACAACCCGCAGGTCATCGATGCCTACCTCGGCAAGGAGGCGATAGAATGACGCTTCTCTCAGTTCGAAATTTGCAGGTCTCATACGGCCGGATCAAAGCGCTGCACGGGATCGACTTCGAGATCGCAGAAGGGGAGATCGTGACGATCATCGGTGCCAACGGAGCCGGGAAAAGCACAACCCTGCGGGCGATCTCCCGAATGGTACCGGTGGAAAAGGGCACCCGGATGACATTCGGCGATCAGGATCTTCTCAAATACCCCGCCGACAAGGTCGTCAGCAAGCTGGGAATCTCCCATGTTCCCGAGGGAAGGCGATTGTTCGGCAATCTCAGCGTTTTGGAAAACCTGCAGCTGGCCACTTTCGCCAGAAAAGACCGGCATCAGATTGAGTCTGACATTCAGCGCGTGTTCCGGATTTTCCCCCGGTTGGAAGAACGCCGCCTGCAAATGGCCGGAACGCTCAGCGGCGGCGAGCAGCAGATGCTGGCCATCGGCAGGGCGCTGATGAGCGGCAGAAAGATCATGCTGCTCGACGAGCCGTCGATGGGGCTGGCCCCGCTGCTGATGCTCAACGTCTTCAATGCGCTCAAGGAAATCAATCAGGAGGGCACTACCATTTTACTGGTGGAGCAGAATGCCCGCATGGCGCTGAAATTCGCCCAGCGCGGCTACGTGTTGGAAAGCGGCAATCTGGTGATGCAGGGACCATCGGCCGAACTGCTGGAAAACCCGGATGTGAAAAAAGCCTACCTGGGCGGTTAGATCACTTTGCGATTCCAACCGTACTAGAAAAACCGACAATCATCTATTGGTTCATTGGCTGATATGACGGCCTGTCATCTATGATGGCAGGCTTTATTTATTGCATCCGAATTCGAAAACAGTGGATCGATTCTGAGCCCCGCCAAAGGGCGGGGGTTCACTTCTGGTTTCATAAAGCGCGGGCGCAACAAGGGTCCTGCGAATCCAACACGCAGTCACGCCCCGGTGTGTTCGTCCGCTATCAGGCGCCGGGAGAGGGTGTTCCCGAACCTTCCATCTTTTACGGGACAAGGGCCCGCTCTGGATCCGCTGACACATTTTGAGATCGGGTTTTAGTCGGAAATGGTTTTGTGCAGGTGGGGAATCGTTTCGGGTTTGTCACGGTGCATGTAGCGGCTTTCACCACTGCGGCGGGTGACGTTTTCATAGACCCCGTCGTCGCGTTTTACCAGCTTGGTGAACCCGAGGTCCCGCAGCTCGCTGTTGCCTTTCTGGCAGCTGATAAACGGCGCGGAAAGAATGCGTCTGACCGCAGCCTTGCATTGTGGGCATTGGGTTAGCGGAGCGTCATGGATCGATTGCTTCACCTCGAAGATTCCGCCTTGCCCGCAGCTTTTTTCGCCACGGTGACTATGTTCGTACTCGTATACCGGCATGGTCAGGTATTATACAGCAATTTTATGTGGAATGAAAGCGGTTCCCCGGTTTGGCTCGCCGCGGCGAGCCAAACGATGATTCCACAATGGGTATCGATACCGCCGGGTCTGCCGGCTGCGCGCGACCCGCAGATTCGAATAGACACGGTCATCACAAAGATCGGGCCCTATCCGAGTACACCGAGAATGTCTTCCTCACGCATAAAAACTTGTTCGACTCCATCGATCCCGATTTCGGTGCCGGCGTACTTTGAAAACAGGATGCGGTCGCCGACCTTGACCTCAACCGGCACCCGCTTGCCGTCATCGCCGACTTTACAGGGCCCCACTGCCATAACTCTGCCTTCCTGGGGTTTTTGCTTTTCGGTGTCGGGGATGATGATTCCACCGGCGGTCTTTTGCTCCTCTTCCACTCGCCGTACGAGGATCCTGTCATTCATCGGTTTGATTTTCATTGCCTGCCACCTCTTTTTTGTGATGAACGGGTGTTGCTCTTCGTTGCCGGTAGTGTTCAGATATTCGAGACAGACCGGGCACAGCTGCGCTCCGACACTGCCTGCCGGGTCGAATGACGGTCGTTTTAGAACAACGGGTACCTGATTTTGCGCCCTTGGTACATTCCATTGTTGAAACGGGTGACCGAATCGGTCCAGACTGGCGATATTTTAATATTTATCACTTGATTTTAGTTGGTTATGTAGAAAACGTGAAAATAGATCAATCACATTTTGATAGGGGTCAAGATTCCTTCCGGCGACATTTTATCGGCATCGCCGAGTGCTCCAGGCGGCCCGAACCGGTTGTATCGCCAGGCAGCTGAAAGCGTCTTGAAAACCCGTTCCGTCTCTGGTAGAGATGATCTTTCATCTTGACCACTTTACACAGCGCCTCGCATGAAAATCAGCGCTGCCGTAAACGGCAAAGGGGAGGGAGTATGACCAGAGTGGGTGTGGTGGGTGCCACAGGATATGCCGGGGCCGAGCTTGTCCGCATTCTCAGCGCTCACCCAGGGGTGAAGCTGACGGTATTGACCTCGCGCCGGCACATCGGGGAGCGCTTCGACACCATATATCCCGCACTCGCCGGGCGGGTGGATCTGATCTGCGAAAAGTATGACGCCGACTCCCTCAGCGACGCTACCGATCTGGTGTTCACGGCCCTTCCGCATCAGCTACCGATGGAAATCGTTCCGGCGCTGTTGAAAAGGGGTAACAAGGTGGTGGATCTGTCGGCGGATTTCCGGTTCAGGGATCCGGACAGCTACGAAAAGCACTATCAGCCCCACACCGCCAGGGGACTCTTGCAGCAGGCTGTCTACGGCCTTTCGGAGGTATATTTCGATGACATCCAGGGTGCCGACCTGGTGGGCAACCCGGGCTGTTATCCCACCAGTGCGCTGCTGCCGCTGATTCCGCTGGTAAAAAAAGATTTGCTCGATCCGGCGACGCTCATTGTCGACGCCAAGTCGGGCGTGAGCGGGGCCGGTCGGTCTCCATCGGTGACCACCCTTTACAGCGAAGTGAGCGAATCGTTTAAACCCTACAAGGTCGCCGCCCATCGTCACAATCCCGAAATGGACGAGGTGCTCAGCCGGGAAGCGGGCACACGGGTTCAGACAACGTTCGTGCCCCACCTGGTGCCCATGTCCCGCGGCATGCAGACTACTATTTACGCCGGATGCACAACAACGAACCGTCGGGAAGACTTCCACGACTGCCTGCAATCCTTTTACAACGGCAAAGCGTTTAT
This sequence comes from Deltaproteobacteria bacterium, assembly GCA_024639205.1. GTDB lineage: Bacteria > Desulfobacterota > Desulfobacteria > Desulfobacterales > SG8-13 > SG8-13. The sequence continues at coordinate 5,189 of JAHEIV010000104.1, forward strand.
CCGAATACGCAAAGACGGCAGCCCCCCGGATACCCTGCATGTGCGGGGGACGAACTACTGCGATATCGGAATCCAGGTGGACAAACCCAGCAACCGGCTGATCCTGATGTCTGCCATCGACAATCTTGTAAAGGGAGCTGCCGGCCAGGCGGTGCAGAACATGAACATCATGCTCGGGCTGGATGAAACCACCGGATTGACCCAGATGCCCTATCCGCTGTGAGGTTGGATATCCGATCCAGCGGATGAAACGCAGAATGGCTGCCGGCCGGTATTCTTGACATCGAATTTCAATTGATTTAGTAGAACCTATCTCGCAGGTGATAGCGGCGCGTTGAGAACCGAACATTTACTGCTGCCCAAGTCGAGCGGCAATCGGGGAATACTTATTAAACGAGGAGGGAAAGATGACGGCAAAGCTGATTAAGGGAACCGAGATCCGGGAAGAAATACTGAACGAGATTGAAGGGGAAGTAAAGCAGATCAAGGAGAAACATGGTGCCGTACCCGGCCTGGTCACCATCCTGGTTGGAGAAAATCCGGCCTCCATCTCTTACGTGACGCTGAAGATTAAAACCGCCCATCGCCTGGGCTTTAATGAAATCCAGGACAGCCAGCCGGTAGATTTGCCCGAAGCAGACCTGCTGGCGCTGATCGACAAATACAACCGCGACGACAGTATCCACGGCATCCTGGTACAGCTTCCGCTCCCCAAACACGTGGACGAAAAAAAGGTGCTCAACGCGATCGATCCCGACAAGGACGTTGATGGATTTCACCCCGTAAACGTAGGGCGCCTGATGATCGGCGGCGATGAGGTCAAGTTCCCCCCCTGCACACCGGCCGGTATTCAGGAAATGATCGTCCGGGCGGGTGTGGAGACAAAAGGGGCCGAGGTGGTTGTGGTCGGCCGCTCGAACATCGTCGGCAAACCGATTGCAAACATGATGCTGCAGAAGGGCCCGGGGGCTAATTCAACGGTCACCATTGTGCATACCGGTACGAAAGATCTCGAGGGTCATTGCAAGCGGGCGGACATTCTCATCGTGGCCGCCGGTGTCCCCGGGCTGGTCAAACCGCAGTGGATCAAACCCGGGGCCTGCGTCATCGATGTCGGGGTGAATCGGGTCGGAGAAAAAATCAGTGAGAAAACCGGTAAAAAGATTGCGATCCTCAAAGGCGATGTCGACTTTGACGAAGCCAAGGAGATTGCCGGCTCCATCACGCCGGTACCCGGTGGCGTGGGGCCGATGACCATCACCATGCTTATGAGAAACACGTTGAAGTCACTCAAATTCAAGCTGGGTATCGAATAGGCCATCAGACCCGGCCGTCTCGCCCGATACAGTAATACTGCGGTCTCTTGCACGCAAAATGGTTTCGGTCCGGTGTCCAGGATCCGGCTATCGCGGGATCCTGGATCCAATCCGATCGGTTTTGGCCGGGTTTAACCAAACGGGCGAATGATGCCGGTGGAGGAGATCCTTTTTGCGGATCTTTCCCTTACGGACAAATCAAATCCGGTTCGGATTTGAGCCTTTCGAATCGATGTCAGGTCGAAATGACCGCTGTTTCGGGGGGGTCCAACCGGATTCACCGGCATCCAATATCTCCCAAAAATTGAGTATTTTGCTTGACAACCGGTCGGGATCATTGTAAAATTGACCAAAAAGAGCTTTTGCACGAAAAGGCAAAGTCCCCGAAAGGCGACGACGCAAAGCCATGGATCTAAAGCCGTACGGCCAGGATTGCCAGGTTGCCGAAAGCAGTCCTCCGGTTGCTTCTATTTTGGACGGCCGGATTTTTTTCGCATTGACTCTGTCGGCGCAAAGCGCCTGCAAACGATGCGGTCGGCAACCGCCGATGGATTATAAATATTATCAATATCCTGACCTTTAGCCGCTTGACACTGGCGGTCAAAGGTGATACCAAAACCAAGTCGGTCTGCGGGACCAGACGGATATTTTACCGTATATCGGGGGGTATATCTGCCCGGTTTCATATCCTTGTTGAAAGTTAGAACAATCAACACGATTTGACAGACTTTGTACGGGATAAAAGAACGATGCGAAAAAAAATCTCATTGATGGTCCTCAGTAATTCCGGCTCTTCCGTCAGACAGTTCACCATCTCCCCGGCCTTCTTACGTATTTTCACACTTGCATGCCTTGTCGCCTTGGGCATCATGGCCTACGACTATTACCACTTGAAAGTCGGATCGGCTCGCGCCGTGAACAACGAGGCCAGGTTGTCTGTACAAAGCGATGAAATCATTCGGCAGCGCAGGCAGATCCAGGATTTTGCCACGGAAATTTCCGATCTGAAGTCCAAGCTGGTCGAGTTGAACAATTTCGAGAAAAAGATCCGGATTATCGCCAACATTGAAAAGCCTGACGAGCAGGACAGCCTGTTCGGCGTAGGTGGTTCGATCCCGGAAGATCTGGATTCGCAGATTCCGCTTACCCAGAAGCACAACAGCTTGCTGCGGGATATGCACGAGCAGGTGGATCAGCTGCGCATGGCCTCCGACAACCAGGATCGGGGATTCCAATCGCTGCTCCGGTTTCTAAAAGAACAGCAGAACCTGCTGGCTTCCACCCCCGCCATTCGTCCCTGCCAGGGATGGACCACATCCCGATTCGGTTATCGCAAATCCCCGTTTACCGGGCGCCGCGAATTTCACAAGGGATATGACATTGCCAATCGTGAGGGCACGCCGATCAGCTGCACCGCAGATGGGGTGGTCGCCTACAGTGGTCCGAAGGGTTTGCTCGGCAACATGATTGTTATCGATCACGGGCACGGTTTGGTCACCCGCTATGGGCATCTCAGCAAGATCCTGGTGAAACGCGGCCAGACCGTCAAGCGCGGCGACACGCTGGCGCTGATGGGCAACACCGGTCGCAGCACCGGCCCGCACGTGCATTATGAAGTCCACTTGAACGGAATCCCTGTCAATCCTGAAAAATACATGCTCAATTGATCCGCAGCGCGTTTTTTCTAAAACCAATCCAACCCCTCGGCAACGAGGGGTTTTTTCTTGTCTATCGGTGTTTTTCTGGAAAATATTCTTATATTCCTGTAACATCACTGCCACATCTTCCCTGTCAACGGTCGGTTGCGGCCAAATCCGTATTGCCGCAGCCACCGGGAGAGGGTCCTGGCCGCGGGGTAGCTTTGCTGCCGGGATACTGAACACTGCGAAGGTGTTGTTCTACAAAATTTCGATCCATTTTCAGGCAAGCCTTAGGGCAGGCGAGCAGCTTATCCCTTTTTGGAGGTACCATTCGATATGTTGACCGGTGTTTTGACCAAGGTGTTCGGAAGTAAAAACGAGCGGGATCTGAAGGCGCTTCAACCTGCCGTC
>JAHEIV010000105.1 GCA_024639205.1 Deltaproteobacteria bacterium
CGTGACCAGCAGCGCGGCACAGCACGTCCACCGTACCATCGTCTGCCGCTGTTTCATTCACTCTCCCTGTTGCAACTGGTGGTGTTTTTTCTCGTTGAAAGTGTAAACGGATTGGTTCCTTCCGTATCGATAAAGCATAGCAAAACGGCGGGCAAACCTCAAATCAACGAGTATCGGTTTTCTTCCTGATCATCAATCCGGCGCATTCATGTCAGGGATAACGCACTCTTGATCGAATGTTTTGCAGGCATCCGGTGGGTAGACATCCTTGAACTCGTCGGCGATGGTGTTTTTCCACAACGGCACCCCCACAAGGTAGGCGATACGGCCGATTCGATGCGAGCCTACCGGGGCGGTCAGAAAAATAAAACCGATGGTCGCCACCGCGCGAGCCGCCACACCGAAATCGGCAAAATGAATCGCCAAGGCCAGCAGCAGGGCACCGACACCGATGGTGCCCGCCTTGGTACTGCAGGACATGCGCATGTACAGATCCGGCATGCGCACCAGACCGAGTCCGGCCACGAACATGAAAAAAGCACCGGTAACCATTAATATGCAGACCAGGATCTCTATCATGGCTCGCCCCTCCAGCGTTCGATGTAAAAAGCAAAGGCAATCACGCTCAAAAAGGAGATGATGGCCCACACGCTAGCGACATCCAGCAGCAGCGGCACCCCGGAGGAAACGGCATAGGCAACGATGATACCGGCTGAGCTGATCGATATCAGCTCGAAGGCCATGATCCGATCCGGCAGGGTCGGTCCGAGAACCAGCCGGATGAACCCCAGGATAAATGCCCCGCACAGCAGCGGGAAGACGACATATTGAATGGTAATTTGCAGCATCATGAAAACACCTCGATAACGCGCTTTTCTAATTCTTCCTTGATTTCCCGCCGGAATTCCTCCACATCGTCGACGTACATGGCATGCACGTAGAGCGTCTTGCGGTCCGGGGAGACATCCAGGCTCAGGGTACCCGGTGTAAGGGTGATGAAATTTGCCAGAATCGTGATTTGCAGATCACTGTCCGCATCCAGCGGTATGGCGATAATTGCCGGGCGCATGTGGTGCTTCGGGGTGAGGACTTCCCAGGCGACCCGCAGGTTGGCCTTCACCAGTTCCCAAATGAAGAATCCATTAAATCGGAGAAACTGCCACAGTCTGCCAAGGTATACGACAAAGGCGACATCAGACCGCGAACCGAGCAACCAGATGGCAATCGAGCTGAGCACGAACCCTACTGCGAAATTCAGCAGGGTAAAGGTGCCGGTAAATGACATCCAGAGCAGCGGCAAAACGATCGTGCCCAGATACGTGTTGATCTGTTTCATGGTCGACTCTCCAGAACCGCCTGAATGTACGGGGCGGGATTCATGAGTTGATCCGCCGCCCGGACTGCCAGGGCCATGAAAGGCTCGGTCATCAGCCCGATGGTCAGGGTCAATCCGGCCAGCAGGAACATGGGTGCGTACAGGGCCACTTTGGTCAGCAGATCCGGCGGTGATGGCTCTATCCTGCCTGGTTCGTTGTCACTGGGTGCTTCTCCCCAGAATGCACCGGCCCAGATCTTTGCCATGGAAAACAGTGTCAGCAGACTGACCAGCAAAGCTGTCGCGGCGATCAGATACGATTCGATCTGCAGGCTGTTGAGAACCAGCACATATTTGGCCCAGAATCCCGACAGCGGTGGAATGCCTGCCAGCGAGAAGGCCGAAATCACGAACACTACCGTCAGCGCCGGGGCTTTGTGAGATAGTCCGCCGAGTTTATCGAGCTCGAAAGAGCCCTGCAATCGATGGGCCACGCCGCTGACCAGAAACAGATTTGTTTTTACGATAATGTGATGGATGATATAGAAAATCGAGCCGGCAACGGCCAGTGGCGTAAAAAGTCCCAACCCCATGACCATGTATCCTACCTGGCTGATGATGTGGAAGGAAAGAATCCGACGGAACTCGTTGTGGGACATGGCCCCCAGCACTCCGGTAACCATCGTCAAACCAGCAAGCGCAAGGATGAGGGTGTGGGTGTAGCCGGGGTTCTGGATGAATAAAAGGGTGAACACCCGAAGCAGGGTGTAAACACCCACTTTGGTCAGCAGGCCGGCAAATATGGCCGAAACCGGCACCGGTGGTGTGTGATATGACGCCGGCAACCAGAAAAACAGCGGGAAAAGGGCCGATTTTATCCCAAAGGCCACCAGAAACAGCATCGACAAGGTGGTTGCCACTCCGGGATACTTTGCTTCTTTCGCCAGCACTGCCAGATCTGCCATGTTCAGGGTGCCGGCCATCCCGTACAGTATCCCCAGGGCGGTCAGAAAGAAAGCCGATGAGATCAGATTCAACGTCACGTACTTGATGGCCCCCTCCAGCTGAGGCTTCTCTCCGCCCAGTGCCAGCAGCACGAAGCTGGACATGAGCATCACTTCGAACCATACGTAAAGATTGAACAGATCGCCGGTTAGAAATACCCCGTTGACGCCCATCAACAGCAGGTGGAAAAACGGGTAATATCCATAGGCCTCCCGACGCCGATCGATGCTGCCCAGGGAGTAGATAATCACGCTAAAACCCATCAAAGAACCCAGCACCGTCATGATGGCGCTCAGCAGGTCGGCTGCCAGGGTGATACCGAACGGGGCCGGCCAATTGCCTAGCTGGCTGGCTATGACGCCTTCTCTCCAAACGGTTGTCAGCAGGATCAGTGCGGTGGTCAGCAGGCCGACGGCTCCGGAAACGCCGATGATGCGCTGAATCGTCCGTGAGCGCCAGGCCAGCAGGCACGCGACGGCAGTCGCCAGCGGTATAAGTATGGGCAGGACAAGCAGGGTGTTCATGTGTCGGTGGCCTTCAAATCACTCAGGTCTCTGGCCGGCAACGTCTTAAAGGTGCGGTTGAACAGCACCAGAGCAAAAGCCAGCACGCCGAAGGAGATTACGATCGCCGTAAGAATCAATGCCTGGGGCAATGGGTCGGCGTGAGATCTCGCCAGTTTTTCTGCACCGGACGCAATGATCGGCGGTATGCCCCGTGTCAAACCGGCGGCATCAAAGATCAGCAGGTTGATGGCATTGGAAAGAAACACCAGCCCGATAATCAACCTGACTGGCGTGCGGCTCAGCATCAGATATATTCCCGCCCCGAACAGCACGCCCACCAAAACCGCAATTAGTGTATTCAATCTACTCTCCTTCCGCCAAGGACAAGATGATGGTCAGGGTCGCACCGATAACGACAAGGTAGACCCCGATGTCGAAGGTGACCGGTGTACCGATGTGCAGTCCCTGTCCCTTTCCGAGGGGAATCGTAATCCAATGGCCGGTCATAAAAGGGTTGCCGGCCAGCAATCCGACGACACCACTTCCCATTGCGGTCAGCAAACCGACGGCTGTGATTACCAGCGGGTTGATCCGCAGCAGCCGCCGGGTCTCCTCAACGCCAAATGCGAAATTATGCAAAATGAAGGTGCCGGCTGCCACCAGGCCGCCGATGAATCCGCCACCGGGCAGGTTGTGTCCGCGAAACAACAGGAACGCCGACAGCAGCAAAAGCATCGGCATCAGGTAGCGGGTGGCGGTGGTCAAGATGACGGACTTCATGATCGCGATGTCTCCGTTTCGATGGTCAAACGCTCCACTGCAAACTACAGTGCGCACGGGCGGGTATCCGGTCAGGAAAAACGGAATCGCTCACCCGGACGCAGCAAGTTGTCGTTCATCGTATGTTCAATCTTCGCCCTACAGTGCGAACCCTGCGACCCTGCCTGCCTTTTTCGATCGGCTCGGAGGCCGAATTGAGCGATGGCGTGACGGTTATTGCTGCATCAATGATCGGTTGACTCTTGCTCCTCATTGGATGTGGTCGTTTGCGCCTGCTCTTCTTTACTGTTGCGGTGCGGTCTCAATTTGAGCAGGGTGTAGACGCCGATTCCGGCCAGCGACAGTACCGTGATTTCCCCCAGGGTGTCCATGCCGCGGAAGTCGACAATGATCACGTTGACCACGTTTCTACCATGGGCCAACAACAGACTGTTATCGGCAAAATATCCCGACAACCGAGATCCTTCCCGGATGCCGTGGGCTACCAGAACCAGGCTTGTCATCAGGGCGCCGCTGGCTGCGGCCACCAGTGCACTGAACAGGCGGCTGCCCCTGCTGGAAATGGCGGTGTAGTGTGGAAGTCGATAAATCACCAGGACAAACAGGATGACCGTCATGGTTTCGATGATGAACTGGGTCATGGCAAGATCTGGCGCACCAAAATCGACGAAAATCAGGGCCAGCCCGTATCCGATTACCCCCATGGCGACGATCGCACTCATACGGGTCTTTGAGCAAACGGCCACCAGTGCTGCCAGAATCATCAGCACGACGATGACCAGCTCGTATGCACTGACTTGCAGATCTGTTGTCGGTATGAGAAAGCCCTTCAGCCGGATCATGGTAACCGCGGTCAGTATGACGGCGGTGAGGACGATGGTGAGCACATAATGGTGCAAATAGCCGCTCTGCAGCAATCGGGTCTGCCAGTGCGCCAGCCCTTTGAGCGCGTTTAACCCGACATCGTACCAGCGAGCCGGTCCCGCCGATCCGAGCCAACGCCAGCGGTCGACCAGGGTTTCCTTCGAGATGGTCACACCGTAGAATGCGCAGCCGAGCCCGATGGTGACCAGACTCAGCAGCAGCATGGGTGTGAAACCATGCCAGAGTGCCAGATGGGCTTCGACATGCCGAGCGGCAACCGCCGCTGCCGCGGGTGAAACGATCGCACTGGACAAAAGTCCCGGTATCAAGCCAAAAAGCAGGCCCGCTGCGGCCGGCACCACCGGGCCGAGCCACAGATCGATGGAAACCCGGTGGCCGCGGCTGGAGGCTGCCTCTGGTGCAGCGCGTCCGAAAAACGGGCGGATCAGTAGGACGCCACTGGCCGCAAACAGCAGTGTGTTGGCCAGCAGGGCCGCAATCACAACCAGGTGACCGGGTCCGGATCCAGCCAGCACCGTTTCGTAGATCAGTTCCTTGCCGACGAACCCGACCAGCGGTGGAAGGCCGGCCATGGACATGCCGGCCAGCGCTGTGGCGATGGTGATCAGGGGCAGTCTTTTGTACAATCCTCGCAGCTCTCGAACATTGCGGCTGCCGGTTTCGTGATCAACAACTCCGGCCGACAAAAACAGCGAGCCTTTGTAAAGGGCATGGGCGATTAAAAAAACCACGGCGGCTTGCAGGGCCAGCGGTGTTCCCAGTCCGGTCAGGAACACCAGCATCCCAAGTCCGTTGACGGTCGTGTAAGCCAGCAATTTCTTCATGTCGGTCTGTACGATCGCCAGCCATGCACCGACAATCATGGTGACACCGCCAAACAGGGTCAGGGAAGTATGCCAGGACGCAGAACCGCTGAATACCGGGCTCAACCGAAGAACCAGATAAACGCCGGCTTTGACCATCGTGGCCGAGTGGAGGTAGGCACTGACCGGCGCCGGTCCTTCCATGGCCGAAGGTAGCCAAAAGTGAAAAGGAACCTGGGCTGACTTGGTAAAGGCACCGGCCAGCAGTAATATCAACATGGGAACAATGAGCGGATGGGAGCGAACCGCATCACCCCGGCTGAGCAGTTCATAGATCTCCTGGCTTCCGCCGGCCTGGGCGAGCAAAATCAAACCAGCCAGAAGCGCCAGGCCACCGATACCGGTAACCAGCAAAGCCTGCAGGGCGGCCGAACGGGCCGACTCCCGATGATGGTCGAATCCAATGAGAAAATAGGAGCTGAGGCTGGTGAGTTCCCAGAAGATAAACAGGCTGATCACGTTGCTCGCCAGCACGAGGCCGAGCATCGAAGCCATAAATCCTAGCAGGTAAGTATAAAAACGCCCGAGATTCGGATGCCCGTGCAGATAGCCGCCGGAGTAAAAAATGATCAGGGCTCCGATACCGCTGATCAACAGCGCAAACAGCAGACTGAGACCATCCAGGTAAAAGGAAAACGCGACCCCGATTTGCGGCGCCCAGGCTGCGGACTCGACGATCTCTGTCCCGCCGGAGATTTCACCGATAAAGCTGAAGAAAAAGAAAAAAAGAGATAGGGGCAGCAGGGCGAGAACACCCCCGCTCCACGATGGTTTGATGCGATGAATCGTTGGGGCGAACAGCGCCAGAACGAATCCGGAGATGACGGCGATGGAAATCATGGCTGCATCCGAAGGTAAGATGAACTCCGATGAATCAATCGGTGTCGCGGAATTTGCATTCGTCCTTCCGGTGACAACGACAGCCCGCTGCAGAGAGGTTGCCGCTTTTTCGGGTGTTGAAAACAGACCAATCGCAAAAAATAATGCAAATTAAGATATAAGGGATGAGTATCAGTGTCAACAAGTCACCATCCATAAATAACTATTTTCCGTTCGGATTCCAACCCGGCGGGGTCCTGCGCGGGTTCACGGCTGTGCCGCAGGTACGGTGCGTATCGCCTCAGGTTTCGTCTGTCCCGCCTTGGTCGCAGGGGACGATGGATGCAGCCTTGCGCCTGCGCTCGGGCTTCGGGCGCCATTTCTCCAAAGACAATCCGGCTGACCGCACAGATATCCGTCGGGAAAATACCGTCCCGGGTAGAACCGCAAAACTGGCGATCTTGCCTTGAAAACTACCGGCACCGGCTTTATTGTTGAAAGGTCATTGTAACTTGCCATTAGAAAGGGGATCTCGATGGAAGAGATTATCCGTCTTACCGAGGATCTGATCCGATTCAAGACCACGCATGACAATCCCGACGAGATCCATCGATGTGCCGATTTCATTGAAACCTATCTTGAAAATCACGGCATTGACTACCGCCGCCTGAACCACAACAACATTCCTTCCATCGTCGTTGCCCCCGAAAACCACAGCATCCCGGCTCTGCTGATGAGCCATATCGATGTCGTGGCTGGACCGGATGAGCTCTTTGAACCCCGCCTGGAGGCCGGCAAGCTGTATGGTCGCGGCAGTATCGACGACAAGTATGCAGCGGCCGTGTCCTTGGTTTTGTTGAAGGAGCACGTTATCAAAATCCGGCAGCAGGGCGGCGACCAGGGCGATTTACCTTTTGGGATTCTGATTACCGGAGATGAGGAGATCGGTGGGGCCAACGGCGCCCGCCATGCGCTCTCCGCGATAAAGGCCGAGTTCTGCATTGCCCTGGACGGCGGGAATCCCGAAAAGATCGTTGTAAAAGAAAAAGGGATCCTGCACCTGAAACTGATCGCCCGGGGCAAATCCGCCCACGGTGCCCGTCCGTGGCTGGGTGAAAACGCCATTGACAATCTGATCGCCGACTATCACGTCTTGCAATCTTTTTTCGAGGAAACAGCGCCCGATCACTGGCATCGGAGTTTGAACTTCAGCCGCATTCAGGCAGGCAAATCCATCAATCAGGTACCGGATCGAGCAGAAGCGGAGTTCGATATCCGGTACACGGAAAGCGACGATGTGGACAAACTGGTTGAGCAAATTCAAGCCGGCATCAAGAGTGAACTGCGGGTAGGGAAAAAAGAGCCGCTGTTTGAAAGCGGTGAATCCCGGTACCTGGATCAACTGCTGGCGCTGACGCCCGGGACTGCTGCCGGTTTCGAGCATGGGGCCAGCGACGCCCGATTCCTGCGCCAGTTCGGGATGCATGGGGTTGTATGGGGGGCAAATGGAGAAATGAGCCAACACACCTCCGATGAGCACCTGGTGATCGAAAGCGTCTACAAACTCTATGATGCGCTGGACCGGTTCATGCGCACACTGGAAGAGAACCCGGCAGGATAACCCGCTCATTTCGCAAGTTGCAGGCGCATATTCGCCGATCACACAGGTTGATTCACCGGATCCGATTCGGGATCGCTGCAAAACCGGAGCGCTGCAAAGTGTCCCGCCGGCAGCGGAATACCCGAAGGTTCGCAGGCACTGTTATCCGCCGACCCTGCAGCGGGCCGTCAATTCCAACAAAAGGGCGATTGCGGCTCATTCCAGGGGGCTGAACATTCATGGCTGGCTTTTCAACCAGCCGATATTCAACGGGCATCCGGAGAAGGTTTCGAAAGATTCAGTTTAACATCCTGATTTCGTGGCTCTTTCAGCGCGGCTGAAACGCACGCATAAAACGTGAAGGCTAACACAGATTCAAACCGGCGCATCGCACCTTCAAAATGCAACGCAACCCATCGAGCCATTAATCTTTTGACATGCCCAGATGACTCTGATAACGGGTTACATGTAGTCGTAACAAACACATCCGATAATAGATGATTCATATCTCATTCCTGCATTCAACCCCAAACAAAAAGGAGGACAGATGATGAAAAGACTCGCAATCTTTTTGACCGTACTTTCCTTTGCTCTGGCAGGTACGGCACTAGCCGCCGCGCCCAAGTCCGGTGGGACACTGGTCTTTGGACGGGGCGGCGATAGCGTGGGTTTGGATCCGGCCTATGAAACGGACGGGAATTCCTTCCTGGTCTGCGACAACATATACGAAG
>JAHEIV010000106.1 GCA_024639205.1 Deltaproteobacteria bacterium
CCATGAGCCTGCCACTGGCCCAGACCCTCGCATCGCTTCACGTCCCCCAGGCGTTTGTGGCGTTTATGACGTCATTGACGACGAATCCGTACCTGATCATCCTCATCATGATTCTGGTCCTTATGATCGCCGGATGCGTTATGGAAACCACCCCCAACATCGTGATCCTGGCGCCGATTCTGTTACCGCTGGCGCAGGAAATCGGAATGGACGAAATCCATTTCTGCATTTTCATGGTTTCGGCTCTGGGAATCGGCTTTATCACCCCTCCCTTAGGGTTGAATCTCTTCGTGGTTTCCGGAGTTACGCAAGTTCCAGTTATGAGCATTTCCCGCTACGCTGTTCCATATGTGCTGGCAATGATCGTTGTTGTCATCCTGTTGGGGTATATTCCACAATTTTCTCTCTGGTTATTGAAATAAAATTTGAATTCACTGCAGGGCACAATTTTCATGCACGATTGCTCCATCACCTGCCGTGAATAGAAGAAACTTTGAAGATTAATTATGTGTATTAACGACAAAATGGAATAATTCTTCAAAAGGAAGGATCGACCGAATGAGCGAACAATACTTGAAAAAAGCAGCAAAGACCCCGGAAACGGACGAAGGGTCGACACGCCAAACCGTCATGGAAATGTTACGCGCTATCAAGGAGGGTGGCGAGAAGGCCGTGCGCGACTACGCCGCAAAGCTCGACGGGTGGACCGGCGAAATCATCGTCACCCAGGATGAAATCGACCGGGCCGGGGCCGCTCTGGACAAACAGATCAGGGAGGACATCCGGTTCGCTCATGAGCAGGTGTACAATTTCGCGGTGAAACAACGGGAAAGCATGAAAGAATTCCAGACCGAACTGCACCCGGGAGTAATTGCGGGCCAGCGACTCATTCCGGTGAACGTGGCCGGCTGCTATGTACCCGGAGGGCGCTTCGCCCACGCAGCCTCGGCCATTATGAGCATCGCCACGGCGCGTGCCACCGGAGTGCCCTTCGTGGTGGCCTGCTCTCCCCCGCACCATGGGGGGGGGATTCATCCCTCCATCCTCTATGCCATGAGCGTGTGCAAGCCCGATGTCATCATGACCCTCGGCGGGGTGCAGGGGGTTGCAGCGCTGGCCTACGGCATTTTCACCGGCAAGCCCGCCGATATCCTGGTGGGACCGGGTAACAAGTACGTGGCCGAGGCCAAGCGTATCCTGTATGGCGAAGTGGGCATCGACGTATTTGCGGGGCCCTCGGAAATTCTGGTGATCGCCGACGAAACGGCGGATCCCGAAATCGTCGCCATCGATCTGGTGGGGCAAGCCGAGCACGGGTTCGATTCTCCCGCTATTTTAGTGACCACTTCGAAAGACCTTGCCGATACGGTGATAAAACGCGTTCCGGAATTGGCTGCAGCTCTGCCCGAACCCGAAGTGACACAGTCTTCCTGGGCCAATTACGGTGAGGTGGTGTTAGTGGATACCCGCGAGCAGGCGGTGGAAATAAGCGACCGGTACGCACCCGAACATCTGGAGGTGCACGCCGCGGATTTGGACTGGTGGTTGGCGAACTTAACCAATTACGGTTCGCTCTTTTTAGGGGAGGAAACTACGGTTGCTTATGGTGACAAGACCTCAGGACCCAACCATATCCTTCCCACTAAGAAGGCCGCCCGCTACAGCGGCGGATTGAGCGCGGGGAAATTCATCAAGACCGTCACGTGGCAGCGTCTGGACCGGGAAGCCAACCGCCAGATCGGCGCCGTATCCGCCCGAATTTCACGACTTGAGGGAATGGAAGCCCATGCCCGCTCTTGTGATGCTCGCCTTGAAAAATATTTTCCCGGGAAGAAATTTGACAAGGGGGTGTTGAAGCAATGAGCATGACAGAAGAATTGTTCGGATTGAAAGGCCGGGTCGCATTGGTGACGGGTGGCAGCTCCGGCATCGGAAGGGCCATGGCCTTTCACCTCTCCCGGGCGGGTGCGGCCGTCGTTCATGCCGCGCTACCCCGGGAGGAGGCGGCACTCAAGGACGCGGTGACCGAAGCAAAATCCCTGGGAGTGCGTGCCTCCCATGTCACCTGTGATGTGAGCAATCTCGACGAGCTTCCCGGTATGGTCGAGCGGGCCTCTTCCTTTTTCGGTTCTCCCGATATCCTGGTCAACGCTGCCGGTGTCAATCTCAGAGAACCGTGGGAAAAAGTGACCCCTGAGTCATGGGACAAGACCATCACCATCAATTTGACGGCGCCGTTTTTCCTGGCCCGGTTATTGGTACCATCCATGCTCGAGAAAAGGTGGGGAAAGATCATCAACATCGGATCTCTTCAGTCGGTGCGCGCCTTCCCCAACAGCTTTCCGTACGGCGCGTCTAAAGGCGGAGTGATGCAGCTCACGCGTGCCATGGCAGAGGCGTGGTCCAAGGATCAAAGTGGAATCACCTGCAATGCAATCGGGCCGGGGTTTTTCAAAACCGGCCTCACCGCCCCGTTGTTCGGCGACCAGACGGTCATTGACGCCTTGGCCAGACAGACCATCATCGGACGCAACGGAGACATGTCGGACCTGGCGGGGCTGACGGTTTTTCTGGCCTCCCGGGCATCGGACTACATCACCGGGCAGTTGATCTTTCTGGACGGCGGCTGGTCAGCCAAGTAACCTGTCGGCATAAGGAATTTAGACGAATGAAAGCACTGGTGTATACGAAACCGAATGAGGTCGTTTACCGGGACGAGCCGGAACCGGCGCCCGGGAAGGGACAGGTACTGGTAAAAGTGGCGGCCTCGGGCATCTGCGGTTCCGACATGCACGCCTACCACGGACATGATCCACGCAGAGTCCCCCCGCTCATTCTGGGACACGAGGTGGCGGGAACCATAGCTTCGGGGGGAAGGACGGGCGAGCGGGTTGTAATAAACCCACTGATGACATGCGGTATGTGTGCCTACTGCGAAAGCGGCCGCACGAACCTATGCCCTACCAGAGAACTCATTGGAATGCGGGTTGCGGGCGGCTACTGCGAATACGTGGCGATTCCCGAACAAAATCTGATTCCCATCCCCGGTTCATTCGACATGGTGAAGGCTTCCCTGGCGGAACCGGCGGCCTGTTCTCTTCATTCTTTGACCAGGGCCCAGCTGCAGTCCCCGCGACCTCTTGCGGAGCTAAACACCCTGGTTATCGGTGGAGGCGCCATCGGTATGCTCTCGGCTCTGCTTCTCACCAATTATGGCTGCAGGCAGGTAACGGTGGCCGAGACCAACAAGCTGAGGCGGGATACGGTTTCTCGCTCGGTGGGCTGCGCCGTACACGATCCGTTGAGCGACCCCGAGATCCCTGACGATTCTTTCGACCTGGTGATCGACGCGGTGGGCGGAGGGGTGACCCGTTCGATGGGATCGCGGGCGGTCGCGTCGGGAGGAATATTCGTCCATATCGGGCTCATGGATTCAAAAGAAGGCCTCGATATCAGGAAGATAACCCTGCAGGAAGTTACGCTTATCGGTATCTATACCTATACTCGAGAGGATTTCCGTGCCACCGTGGCTGCATTGGCGGGCGGCATGTTTGGAAACCTCGAGTGGGTGGAGACGAGGCCCCTTGCCGATGGTGCACGCGCTTTCGACGACCTTGACAGGGGAAGAATTCGCGCAGCCAAGCTCGTTATGGTGCCCTGATCATGGTTGCGCCCACTTGTTCGGTTGCCGGTCTTCTCCTGGTAAACATTGCCGCTCGGATGGTTGTCGCCCCGACGCATCGACTGCTTCGCCCCTTTGCGTCCTGGTCCGAGCCCGGTGTCCAGCCGAATCGGCACCATCCCCCCATGATTAAATGCCAACCAGCGAAAATTATGGAACTCACCCAACAGTGTTTCAGCGGGGCTTGTTGATGTCTAAACTATTCGAATCGATCAATATCAACGGGTTGCTTTTATCCAACCGCTTTGTACGCAGCGCCACCTGGGAGGGAATGGCTACCGAGGACGGCCACTGCACCGACCGGCTGGTCGAACTGATGGTCGCACTGGCCGAGGGGGGTGTCGGATTGATCATCACCAGCCATGCCTATGTCCATCCCCGCGGCCAGGCCGGCCCCTGGCAGTTGGGCATTTACGATGACGCACTCATCCCCGGACTGACAGAGATGGCCGGGGCCGTCCACGACCGCTCGGGCAAGATCGTCGCCCAGCTGGCTCACGCCGGTCTGTATGCCGATGCCGAGCTGACCGGCCAGGCGCCGCTGGCGCCGTCGTCCGTGACCGGTTTTACCCAAAACGTGCCCGAGGAAATGAACCCGGCGGATATCGGCCAGGTTGTCGACGCCTTTGCCGATGCCGCCCGGCGCGCAAAAACTGCCGGATTCGACGGGGTGCAGATTCACGCTGCCCACGGATACCTGCTCAGTCAGTTTCTCTCGCCGCAGTTCAATCGTCGCTCCGATGCCTACGGCAGGGGAGTTTCCGACCGCGCCCGGATTGTGCTGGAAGTGCTCGAGGAGATCCGCAGCCGGGTGGGACCGGACTATCCCGTATTGATCAAAATGAATACCGGCGACTACCTCGAAGGCGGGCTCGAACTGGAAGATGCGCTTACGATCGCCGCGCTGCTCGAATCGGCCGGCATCGACGCCATCGAGCTGAGCGGCGGTACCGGCGCTTCCGGCAAACTGAGTCCGGTGCGCACCGGGATCAACCGCGAAGAGCAGGAGGCCTATTTCGAAGATGCTGCGAGAAGGTTCCGAAATCAGGTCGGGGTCCCGCTGCTGCTGGTGGGCGGCATCCGCAGCTATTCGATTGCCGAGCGCATTGTTTCTCAAAATATCGCCGACTGTATTTCCATGAGCCGGCCGTTTATTCGGGAGCCCGATCTGGTCAATCGATGGAGATCGGGCGACCGCAGCCGGTCGACCTGTCTTTCGGACAACCGGTGCTTTGTCCCGATCCGCAATGGCGAGGGAGTTTACTGCGTCACTGAAAAACGACGCTGATCCACCGATTGCCGCACCCCATCACCCTTTCCGTACACCGATGATCCGCCCGAAATGTAATACATATGTATTACAATATTCAGCTAATGTAATTCACAATTGACAGAAATCCGAATTTTCTGTACTCTTATATATCATTATTTATTCCAATCACCCATTGGTACACCTGTATTACGGATAATTTTGAAAAGGGGGGTAACCCATGTACAGCAAAAAAACGGTTCGAAGCAATGCGGTTGTCGATGCCAAAAATAACATCCCTGCCGCCACGGATTCGAATCCTTCCCAGTTCGAGCAAGAGTTGATGGCGATGGCTCGACACAAGGCCCGCCAGATCACTTCCAAGTATGCGCCCAAACTAGAAACCCTGAACGGAAAGCACAAACCGCGGCTGAAGGAATACGAGCGGATTTCCAAGGACTATGACAAGCACTCCACCAAAATCGAACGCAGCGAGCCGAGTGTGGAGTTGACCAGGGGCAAGTACTATGTCCTGATGTTTCTGTTTGTCCTGGGGGAAATCCCGATGAACTCCCTGGCTTTTGCCGTGTTCGGAGAAAGTCAGCTCTTTACCTGGATCATGGCCATCGGTGTGGCGGTAGCCATCCCCTGGATCGCGCATGCGGTGGGTATTTTGCTCAAGCGCGGATCCGACCCGTGGTGGAAAAGCGGTATCGGAGTGGCTGCCCTTCTGCTGCTGACCGTGGGCGGCCTGCTCGCCATCGGTTACGTGCGCGTCCAGTACCTGGGCGATCTTTCGGATGCGGGAGCATCTGCCGGATTCAGCAACAGCAAATTCATCGGCGCGGCATTCGTCGGGCTGAACCTGGTGATTCTGGCCGCCGCAACCCTGTGTTCTTATTTTGCCCACGATCACGACCCGCTGCTGGAGCACCTGCACCGCAGGACCAACAAGCTCAACAAGGTAATGCGCAAAATCGAGGCCAAGCACAACAAGATCCTGACCGAGCAACAGCAGCAGATCAACCGGATCCACCAGCACACCCAGGAAATGGTCTACTACTACCGCAAAATCAACCTGCGCGAGCGTCCGGATCACTTGAAACCCAAGTCCTTCGAAAGCGAGCATGAAATCGACGTGGAAATTCAGAAACAAGGTGAAAATCGGGAGAAGCTGAACGCGACCCTGCGCCTGCAGCGAGCCGCCGGTTGATCGAAACGTCAAACCCTTTTGCGGAAGGAATATGGAAATGAAGAGGTGGACAAGTATTATCCTGGGGCTGATAATCATGAGCGCCCTGCTGCTGTCGAATTTGTTCAGTCCCGACGCACACGCCCTCAAGCTGTTCGGAAAAGAGGGCGACGGACCGCGGGTGATCGTCGTTTTGGTCGACATGTCCGGCAGTACGAACAAGGCCCGGCGCACGGTCTACAGCGAAGCGTTCGACAAGATCTACAAAAACCTGCAGCAGGGCGACCGCATTGTCATCGGAACCATCACCAGCAATTCTTTTATTGATTTCAAGCCGGTGGTGGATGCGGAACTTCCAAAGGAAAGCATCTGGGTCAACCGTATCCAGTACGAACAGAACATGTCAAAAACCAAAACTCACATCAGCAAGGAAGTAAACCGCCTGCTCTCCCGAAAAAGGGGGACGCCATACACGGAGATCCTGAACTCGCTGAACATTGCGGACACCATTTTTCACAACGAAAAACGCAAAAAAATCCTGGTGGTTCTCTCCGACATGATGCAGGACTCACGGGAGTACAAGTTTGAGCGGATCAGGATCACAGACACTTACACCCGGAATATTATCCGGCAGCGTAAACGCCAGAACCTTGTTCCGGACCTCTCCGAGGTTAAAGTCTATGTGGCCGGCGCCAGCGCAGCCAATTCGAAAAAATTTCGATCGATCGAAAAATTCTGGGCAAAGTATTTCGCCGCCAGTGGAGCGGATTTTTCCACCCACCGCTATGGCCATTCCCTTCTTGAATTCGAGAAGGAAACCTAACGCGGCCGTTCGATCGCAGCAGCTGCTGCTGAGCCGAATGTTTTCTGAATCTTATCTTCATACGAGTCGAATTCCCGACCACGATGGGCAATTCGACTTTTTATTTGGTGAACCGTTTCCCGGCGACGCAAAAGAATGCGACGCCTTCAATTCGTGCTTATACTCTAGGTTAGCTCAACCAGTTTCATTAAATAAGTGGGACCGCCCAATATCATGGCCCTTGTTGAAACGATAATGAGCATCACGCCCTACCCGTTTGTGTCTTTGCTGATCTGGTGCATTGTTCTGCTGTTGACGCTGTACCTGGGGCGAAATTATGTCCATCAATTCATACGCTCGATTTGCGGTGCCATTTACAAGGCCATGCGTTTGGCAGCCAGGTCGGTACTGGGGGCTGAAAACCGCATCGCCCGCAGGAACCGGGAGGTGCTGGTCGCCAAAGGATTAGAGCGCATCGCGCGCAAGGTGGAGCGTGAGCTCTCGCATATGAATGCGGCGGTGGTCAAAAACACCAAAAGCTACGCGGGGCTGCACCATCAGATTTCCGAAACGATCGCGAAGATCTCCGATGATCACCGCGACAGCATGGATGTGCCGTCGTCGCTGCCCAATTGGCAGCCGGTCATCGAAGCCATTGCCGCAATCGAACATCCCGGTGATGCCCCGACTGCAGAGGTGCTCTCTGAGATTCACCGAATGCTGAAAGAACAGCACACCGTCGCTGTGAAAGAACACCAGCGCTCCACCGGAATTCGCCACGGCCTTCTCAACAAAATGCTGCCACGCTGGACGCAGACCGAAAAAGCGTTGAACAGTGTGGAACAATCGATGACTTCGCTTGCCGTGCGGGCCGAAAAAGTCGACGCAACGGTGCAACACTACCGGCAGATGCAGATCGACACCGACAGCGCCGCCAAGACCTTTTCTGCATCCGCGCTGACTGAATTCGCCATCTCGGCTCTTTTCCTGGCAGTCGCCGCCGGCGGCGTGGTGGTCAATTTTGACCTGATTGCATTGCCGCTATCTGAAATTACCGGCGGCGGTACAACCATCGGCCCTTTCAAGACCGCAAAAGTCGTTGCCGGTATCCTGACGGCAGTCGAACTGAGCCTGGGACTGATGCTGATGGAGTCGCTGCGAATCACACGCCTTTTTCCGATAATCGGCAGTTTGGAAAAACGCCTGCTGCGTCGATTGGCCTGGTTCACGCTGACACTGCTGGTGGTTTTCGCCGCTGTCGAATCGACCCTGGCCCTGTTGCGGGTTCACATGCTCTCTGACATGGAAGCCCTCAAACAGGCACTGGCGGGTATCGAGCAGTCCGATCTTCCGGCAAGCTACGTGCCGGTAGCGGCCCAGATGATCATGGGTTTTATCCTGCCCTTCTGGATCGCCCTGGTTGCCATTCCACTTGTTTCTTTTCTCTCCTCTGCCAGAACGATTGCCGGCGGTATCGGAGAAGCATTTTTACGGTTTGCGGCATTCAGCCTGCGCCTTTTCGGCCAAGCGGTCGTCTCCGCCGGACAGGTCCTCACGGCTGTTTATGACCT
>JAHEIV010000107.1 GCA_024639205.1 Deltaproteobacteria bacterium
GGGATTCAAAACGCTCTTTTTTCAGGTATTCGAGCACCAGATCGGCGGTGACGATCAGGTGTGTCCAGTTTTGCTCGGAAATTCGGACAGTGGCTTTTCGCAGCACGGATGCGATCTGCCGCTCCAGGCTGCGCACGCCCGCTTCACGGGTATAATCCTGGATGATCTTGATGATTGCACCGTCCATGAAAGTGATTTCTTCTTCTTTTAAACCATGATCCTTCAACTGGCGTGGAACTATGTGCTGCTTGGCTATTTGCAGCTTCTCTTGTTCGGTGTACCCATCCAGACGGATGATCTCCATTCGGTCGCGCAGCGGAGCGGGGATGGTGTCGAGCTGGTTGGCTGTGGCGATGAAGATCACCTCGCTCAGATCGAAGTCGACATCGAGATAATGGTCTCGAAAGGTGAGGTTCTGGGCTGGATCGAGCACTTCCAGCAAGGCACTGCTCGGGTCGCCGCGCCAGTCCTGGCCGACCTTGTCGATTTCGTCGAGAATAAAAACCGGGTTGCGCGTACCGGAACGCTTGATGGCCTGGATGATCCTGCCCGGCATCGCACCGATGTAAGTCCGGCGATGACCGCGGATTTCGGCCTCATCCCTCAGCCCGCCAAGGCTCATGCGCGTATAGGATCTGCCCAGCGCGCGAGCAATGCTCCTGCCCAGGCTGGTTTTTCCCACCCCGGGAGGCCCGACCAGGCAGAGGATAACGCCAATGATCGACTGTTCGTTATCCGTACCACCCGAAGAGCCTCTGGAACGGACCAGGCTGCGCACGGCCAGGTATTCAATCAGACGCTCCTTGACGTCGTTTAGGCCGAAATGATCTTCATCGAGCACACGGCGTGCACCGGGGATATCGTCGCTGTCCTCACTGGTGTGCTTCCATGGCAAGTCCAGAACCCAGTCCAGGTATGTCTGGATCATGGGATATTCGGCCGATTGCGGCGACAGGTTTTTAAACCGTTTCAGTTCGCGCAGCGCTTCATTGCGAGCCTCTTCGGATAGATCGGCCTCTTCGATGCGCTTTGCGTAAGTTTCTGCCTCGGAGCCTTGACCCTCTTCACCCTCGCCCAGCTCCTTTTGTATCGCTTCGAGCTGCCGGCGAAGAAAGAATTTTCGCTGCGTGTCTGTCATCTCCTTTTGTATGTCGGATTGAATTTTGCTCCCGATTTCCAGCAGATCCCTCTCTCGGGACAAGTGTCTGCCCAGCTGCAGCAATTTTTCCTTTACGCTGTTTTGGTCCAGGATGCCTTGACGTTCGTCGACACCCAGATTTAAACCCAGCGCGATGACGTAAGCCAACTGCAGGGGGTCGTTGATTTCACTGACGGCACTGCCGAATTCATCTGGTATCTGCTGGGACAATTCAATGATCTCTGCGGATAGTTTGCGGACGTTGCGCACCATCGCTTCGACTTCGAGGTCGCTCTCAACCACTTCCGGGGTGAGAACGACGCGTGCACGCAAAAAGGGATCGTCGGCAACCCAGTGGGCGACTTTGAACCGCTTCAGTCCCTGGATGATCACCAACAGCGTATCGTCGGCAGAACGGTTGGTGTGCATGATTTTCCCGATGGTCCCTATTTCATGCATCTGCCCCGGTTTGGGATCGGTTGTTTTCGGCGATTTGACGGTCAACAGCCCAATCCGTTTATCGCCCTTCATTGCGTCGTCGACAACACCGGCGTACTGGGGTGGAATCATCAACGGGGTGGCGATGGTCGGAAAAACCACCTGGTTGTGAACCGGCATTATGAGCAACTCTTCAGGAAGACTCGCTGACGCGTGGGCGAGACTGCCATTTTCGATTTCTGCATTATTGCTTGTGTTGTTGTCCATAGGTCCTCCGCATGAGGGAGTTGATTTCACTTGACAAACAAAGTAAAATGAGGAATAATTTAAACAATATTTAAACATAAATTAGACAAAATATTTTCTATGTCAAGTCCTCAACAACCTATTTCATGAAAAGTGTAAATTTTCATACGATTCGTTCCGTAGCGCAGCGCACCGGCTTGAAACCGCACCTGATTCGAACCTGGGAGCGGCGCTACCGCGCCATAGTACCGCAGAGGACACCGACCAATCGGCGGGTATACGCGGAGAGCGATATCGAGAAGTTGCAACTGCTCAAGCAGTCCGTTGAACGGGGCCATAGTATCTCGCAAATCGCCCGATTGAGCCGGAAAAAACTGCACGAGCTGCTGAGAACCACCCCCGCCGGCAGGAAGCTGGCAACCGAGTTCGACAGCAGAGATGCTGAGTCCGTATCACCGGAAAAATGCCAGCGACAGGCTCTGCTCGCCATTGCTGATCTTAATCCACCGAAACTCGAACAGGTCTTGGCAAGTGCGGTCGTCAACCTTTCCCGAACGGATGTCATCCATCGCGTCATCATGCCGCTTTTTACGACCATCGGCGACCGCTGGGCAGCCGGCCAGCTGCGGATCACTTGCGAACACATGGCCACGATCGTGGTGCGGTCATTCTTGTGGGATATGCTGCGCAGTGTGGAGCTTGCCGAAAATGCACCCAAAATTATTCTGGCGACCCCGGTGGGTCAATGGCATGAGCTGGGTCTGCTGGCGGTTGCCGTGGAGGCCGCCGAATGCGGTTGGAGACCAATTTATTTTGGACCCAACCTGCCGGCGGAAGAAATTGCCTTCGCCGTTGAGCGCACGGGCGCCCAGGCACTCGCTCTGTATATTGCCCACAGCCTCGATGCCGGTCGCCTGCCGCTGGAGCTCGAAAAGCTGCACCGCTACATCAACGGTCGCATACCGGTCTTTGTCGGAGGCAGTGGCTGTGAAGCGCTGAAAAGTTCCATAACAAAGATGAAAGCAATCACAATCGAAGAAGTTCTGCAATTCCGCAAAAAACTTCGACAGCTTACCGACAACCCTTAGAAGCCTTTTCCATTGTTTTCCTGCCGTTGCTTTCCCTCCCGCCCGACAGTTTTAATGCCCACGTTAAATAACCGATGACAAAGCCCCAGGTGCTGGGCTTGCTGAATCGAAAGCTGTAGCCAGAGTAATGGTTTACACCTAATTTGAAGGAAAAAGCATTTGGGTGGAAGGATAGGAAAGAGAGGGGAGAATCGTTGTTAAGCTGGCCAAGTTCAATAAAGTATTATTAGTTTCCAGTACAACGTTCACCCCTCTCGTGGTGACATTGGGACTTTCGGGTGTATTCGCCGTAAAACCGGTATTTCAGTTTTGAAGTTACATGGTCTTTCCCATGCCGTGAACGTTTAAGAACTGTGTCCACTCTTCATCATCAATGACATTGTCGCTGTTTGCATCCAGCATGTCAAAAGCCGCCTTCAGGTTCCTGGAATGAAACGCTTCATATTCATCAAAGGTGACCAGGGTGTCCGCGTTGGTGTCCATCTCGCCCAGATCTTTGGTAAACATTCCGAATCCATCCGCACCGTGTATTCCTGCGAACGCCAGAGCCGCCGCGGCGAATATCGCGAACGCGAGAACAGGCAGTATCGTTGTTGTTTTTTTCATTTGTATGACTCCTTATGGATTTTCATGACGCTTCCTGATTTCCGGTAGCCGTCAATCCGGCTCATTTTGTTTAATATTTGCTTAATTAATGTTAAAGAATAATGCGCAGCACTTCGATGTCAATCCATTACAAGAAAAAAAGATTCGATCGAATATGCGGAACCCGTTGTCGGCGGTTATAAGCCGCCCTGGGGGCAATGACGATTTATTCCGAATCGGTCATTCAGACTCTTGGAAAGACGGTTTTCGTGGAGGCCGGGGGGGATAATCGATCCTGTTCAACCCCGGTCTTTTTGTGGACTTGCGATGAGCCGTGGGTTCAGTGGCCACCTTTCTCGTCGGTTTCCATCCGAATCAGTTTGCCGTTCTCAAAATAAAGATGGCGGACAAACCGTGTGGGTCCGAAATCATAGGTCCAACGCTCCATTTGAATTGGCGTCGTTATTTTCTCCGGGGCCTGATAGCGTTCGGTTTCGTAATCAAAGATTCGTGCAACGGTGGTGTTGCGGCCTTCTTTCCACTGGGAGAGCTCATCGGGTTCGCCGCATTTCTCCGTCACTTCGGATTGGGTGTCTCCGATAGAAACCAGGCGGCCCCGGCAGCGCAGGGTTCGCTCTGAGGCCGTGCCGGCATCGGTGCACAAAAAAAAGGACAAAACAAGAAACAGCAGGCATGGCCATTTCAAGGACAGCCCAATCATTTACGATCCCCTTCTGCGGGTACCATCCAATCGGCGTTGCTGTCGACGGAAACTCTCAGCCCTGCGGTGCTATCGTGATGGAGGCAAGCAGCAGGTCGATTTCTTGCTGACCCAGCGAGGACAGCTTGATTCGAAACAGATGATCCGATAAATCGAACAGGTAGACAAAGACTTCCCGGGTGGTTTGGGGGTCACCGAATTGAAATCCCCTGAAACGCTTTGTTTCGAATTGATAAATGACATCGCCCAGCGGGCTGTAAACCGCTTTGAGCAGCAGCATCGAGGGCAGCCGCATCAGCTCGGTTCTGCTGGTGAAAAGGCTGCCCTTGTCCGGCGTGGCGTGAAGGCAAAAATTCACGACCGCATATTCCGATTGGAGGTTTTCGTGCCCCCAGAACCGCCGCATGGCCTCGGCCTGGCCGGGATGAGCCCCGAGCAGGGCATCGAGCACGCCCTCGCCTTCTTTCTGGCTGGAGACAATCACTGTTTTGCTGCTCTCAAACACAAAAGCCCGGGCATAATCGGAACGAAAGGTCCTGAGTGCTTTCGACGGAACCCTGAAACGCAGATTTCCGCTGGCATATTCATACCCGCCTTCACGATCGGCCGGTTCGGCGACGGCTCGTTTCTGAGGAACCAGGTACATGCGCGGAGAGGCATCCCGGGAATATTTCATGCGCATCGGTATGATGATCTTCAATTTGGGAAAAAGGTAGGCGCCCAGGCCGGCGATGACAAACAGCACAGCGATCGCAGGAAGAACGGTCTTTTTTGTCAGAAATCGAGAAGCCATGTGGTCCGTTCGCCGCCTTGTTTGGAAAGCAGCAACCCGGTTGTTTTTGAGCGATCGCTGCCGTGCTGATTGAAGCGCCATCGTTTCGGCTGCCACCGAAGCAGCCGGTGCCTGCCCGCCGGGCAGGAGGCTATGCTATCAACCCTGGTAGATCCTGTCGGCTACATCGGCGAGCCCATAATCGAAGCCGCCATCTTCGAGCACGCGAAACAGATCCCGCATCCGCTGCAGGTCGTCGGTAACGACCTCTGCGCACCGGTTTTCCGTGATGATGTCAAACCGGTGTTTCTCCAGCAGACGGATCGCATCCGGAAGCCGGTCCACCAGAATGCCGAGAATCGAAAAATCACCCATGTAATCAACCGGCATCGACCGCTCGGTCAGTCGCTGTCTCTGCCGATTGTCGCCGGTATGCTCTTTGGAAAGGATCGCTATTTTTCCCATTGGTTCTCCACGAGCTGTCATTTGGGCAACGGTTCACCGATGGTATTTATACAACGGACCGGTACAAAAAACAAACCGTTCGGAAAAACCATCCGGACGAGAGCAATCGAAAACCCCGGTTCAGGACCCAAGAGAGAAATAAAACTCGTTTACGGACAGGCAGACTGAAAAGGCCCTTGTATTTTTCGAGCATATCGGCAGCACCGATGGATGGACCCGCTTCGATCGTACTGCCCACAATCTTGTTGACGGTTTTTAAACGGGCAGTGCTCACTCACCTCCGGTGATTAGAGATCGGTTTGCTTGTGCCTGGTCCCGGCGGGCATGGGGACAGGCGAGCGCAATACATATCCGATCCGACTGTCTTCGAGGCGGGGTTGATCCGTGCAGCAACAGCCACATGGTAAAGCAACCCCGGGCGGGGATCCCAATTGGTATTGACGCCGGCCGGAAATGAATTGTATGTTACCAGCCTGTTCATTCTTGCCTTTCTGCAAATTAAACCCCCTTGGCGAGGATTGCCATGTCTTCCCAGGTTGCAGTAATTACCGGCGGGACCCGGGGCATCGGACTGGGTATTGCCGGAGCCCTGATCAGGCGCAAGGCATCGGTTGCCATAACCTATAGCAGCGACGAAAGGGCCGCTGAAGCCGCCAGAGATCATCTGACCGCCCTCATCGACGCGAATCAGAAGATCCTGATCCTCAAAGGGGATGCCGGTGACGAGCATACGACAACCGCTCATTTCCACCATGTGACCGCTGAGCTGGGTGCCGTCTCCGTGCTGGTTAACAATGCTGGCCGGGTTGTCCGGGGAGCCCTCGAAAAAATTAGCATGCAGGAATGGAACGAGACCATCCGGGTCAATCTGACCAGCGCTTTTCACTGGATCTCCCTGGTGGTGCCGGGTATGAAAAAAGCCGGATTCGGCCGCATCGTCAACATCAGCTCCATCGCCGCCCGCGGCGGCGGTGTGGTCGGACCCCACTATGCGGCCTCCAAGGCAGGTATGCTGGGCCTGACACGCTATGCTGCCCGTGAACTCGGATCCGCAGGGATTACGGTCAATGCCATCGCCCCGGCCTTTATCGAAGATGCCAGCATTTTTACCACCTGGACCCGGGAGCAAAAAGATGAACTAAAGAAAAAGATCTGCGTACCCAGGCTGGGGCTGGTTAAAGATGTGGTACGTGCCTTTGACTACCTGCTGGATTCACCGTATGTAACCGGGGTGGCGCTGGATGTGAACGGAGGGGCGTTTATGATCTGATCAGCCGGATAACCAGACCGTGATCCACCCGGGTGCCGGGCTGTTGGGTCGATTCAAGCAGAATTGCCGAAAACGGGAGGTAAGAATGAACCTGTACCCCATGCTACAAAAACGCGCCGCCGAAGATCGGCCGGTTCGAATCGGTATCATCGGTGCCGGAAAGTTCGCCACCATGTTTATCTCCCAGGCCCGACTGACTCCGGGTATGCAAATTGTAGGCATCGCCGACATTGTCCCTGAAAGAGCGCACCAGGCCTGCATTCGTGCGGGCTGGCAAAAAGAACGACTGCGCTATAGCGACCCGGCGAATTCCATCGACGATCTCGCCCGCAACCAGCGTACGGCCATCACCGCAGATGCAGCTGCCCTGATCAAGTCAGATCTGGATGTGATCCTGGAGATCACGGGAAATCCGGAAGCCGGCATCGAACACGCTGTCATGTCGTTTGAGGCCGGAAAACATATCGTGATGGTAAACGTCGAGGCGGACTGCCTCCTGGGACCTTCGCTCCGGCAGCTGGCCGACAAGGCCGGCTGCGTCTATTCGATGGCGTACGGCGACCAGCCGGCATTGATCGCCGAACAGGTCGACTGGGCACGCACGGTAGCGTTGAATGTGGTCTGCGCCGGCAAAGGTACCCGCTATCAACCGGAGTATCACTACTCAACCCCGGAGACGGTCTGGGGCTATTATGGGTTTTCACAGGAGCAGGTTGCCTCCGGTGATTACAATCCCAAAATGTTCAATTCGTTTCTCGACGGAACCAAGTCTGCCATCGAAATGTGCGCTGTTTCCAACGCGTGTAGCCTTCGCCCGCAAAATGACGGCCTGAAGTTTCCGGCGGTAGCCACCAACGACCTTCAGGAGATCCTGCGCCCGGCGGAAGCCGGTGGCGTTCTGGAGCACAGCGGCACGGTGGAGGTTGTTGCCAGCGAGCACAGAGACGGCAGCCCCGTAGCGAACGATTTGCGCTGGGGCGTTTATGTGGTACTGGAGGCACCCACGGAATACGTGCAGCGCTGTTTTGCCGAATATGGTTTGCGCACGGACAGCTCCGGTCGCTATGCTGCCTTGTATCGCCCGTATCATTTTATTGGACTGGAGTTGGGTATCAGTGCTGCATCGGCAGTATTGCGGGGTGAGCCCACCGGATCCGCCCAAAAGTTTACCGCCGACGTGGCTGCGGTGGCAAAAAAAAATCTTTCTGAAGGAGAAATGCTCGACGGCGAAGGCGGCTACACCGTCTTTGGACGATTGATTCGCAAAGAGTACAGTCTCGAAAATGCCGTACTTCCCATGGGCCTGGCGGCAAATGCGCGGATGGTCCGAACGGTGGCTCGAGACACGATGTTGACCTATGACGACGTCGCGCTGGACGAAACTACGATGGCCTACAGAATTCGGAAATCGATGGAGCGCGTTGCGGCCTTGCGCTGACGACTCAGCGGATCGGCAGTAAATGGCGTGACGGAAAAACTGCGCGCCGAGAGGAGCTGCGTTTTGACAGGGAAGAATCAATGAACGGATTGCTCATTGCGGCTCACGGCAGCCGCAAACAACCTTCGAATGAAGAAGTGACGGCACTGGCAGAACAGATCCGGGCGTTGGCGGTCGGTGCCTTCGACCGGGTTGCATGCGGCTTCGTGCAGTTCGCCGAACCGTCTGTTGAAAGCCAGATCGAAAAACTCGTCAACGCCGGCGTCGATACAATCGTCTTGTTTCCCCACTTTCTCGGCTCGGGCAGTCACGTCTC
>JAHEIV010000108.1 GCA_024639205.1 Deltaproteobacteria bacterium
GTTTTCGGTGGAATATCTCAAGCGCATTGAGACCGGAAAGGAAATTCCCCCGGTCGGCGCATTGCTGCAGGTATCCCGGGCCCTCCAACTCGATTCCGGTTACCTGCTGCGGGAGCAGGAAGCGAATCTCAAGCAAAGGGTAAAGGCCTTCACGAAGCGCACCGAAAATTACGCTTATACGACCCTGACGCCCGGCGCTGAAAACAAACATCTAAAAGCGTTTAAAGTGACGGTAGATCCGCACCAGGATCATAAAGGGGTCGGTTATCAGCATGAAGGTGAAGAGTTCGTTTACATTCTCTCCGGCACCATGGAGATCATTGTCGGCGATCACGTCAACCGCCTTAAGACCGGTGATTCGCTGCATTTCAATTCCGGAATCCGACATATGATGCGGAATGTCGGCACGGAGACGTCCGAAATGCTGGTGGTGATCTACGGAAATTAGCCCTAACATTCACTGCGGGTTCCCGGTGAAAACAAAAATCGGTAAACAAACAGTCTTGCAGAATACCTGGGTCATGCCTGGGGCTTGATTGCCGGATCATATTTCGAATGGAATGATGCATGCACCCATCCGGTTAAAAGAGGAGTTGTCCATGTCGATTCAGTTGACAGACGAGCAGTTGATGATTCAGTCCATGGTCAGGGAGTTCGCCCGGGAGGTCATCGCTCCCACAGCAGCTGAAAGGGACAAAACCAGGGAGTTTCCTGCGGAAAACCTGCGACAGTTGGGCGAACTCGGATTTATGGGAATGATGGTGCCGCCGGCGTATCAGGGCTCCGGGGCGGACACCATCAGCTACGTTCTGGCGCTTTCGGAAGTGGCTTACGCCTGTGCATCCACGGCCGTGGTGATGTCCGTTCACAATTCTATCGTGTGCGAGAGCATTTTGCGCTATGGCTCGGAAGAACAAAAGCAACAGTATCTGACAAGGCTGGCCACCGGTGAGATCATCGGTGCTTTTGCACTGACCGAACCCCAGGCCGGTTCAGATCCGGTCCGTCAGAGCACCAAGGCCGTGCGCGACGGTGACCACTATGTGCTGAACGGCACCAAACGCTTCATCACCAGCGCTAAAAATGCCGGTTTGATCGTGGTGACCGCCAAAACAGACGAATCCGCACGGCACAAAGGAATCAGCGCCTTTGTCGTGGAGCAGGGAACCCCGGGACTTGTCATAGGAGCCTTAGAGGACAAGATGGGTCTGCGTGCCTCGGATACCGCCGACCTGATCTTCGAAGATTGCCGCATTCCGGTGGAAAACCTTCTGGGTGAGGAGGGGTTGGGGTTTACCATCTCCATGACCGGCCTGGACGGTGGGCGGATCGGTATAGCCGCTCAATCGCTGGGCGTCGCTAAGGCGGCTTTTGACGCGGCTGTGGGCTATACCCTCGAAAGAGAACAGTTCGGGCAATTGATATCCAAATTCCAGGGTCTGCGTTTTATCATTGCCGACATGGCTATGGAAATCGAAGCATCCCGGCAGTTGATGCTCTCGGCCGCGGCCATGAAGGACAGGGGAGAAAACCACACCTTGCAGGCCTCCATGGCCAAGCTGTTCGCCTCGGAGATGGTCAATCGCATCACCGCCCAGGCCCTTCAATTGCACGGCGGCTATGGTTTCATCCGGGAATATCCGGTGGAGCGCTTTTTCAGGGATGCGCGTGTGTTTACCATTTATGAAGGCACATCGGAAATCCAGCGGGTGGTGATTTCCAATCACATTCTCAAGGACAAACGCAGTCCGTAATTATTTGATCTTCCAAGCGGGTCAATACACTTCCGGCACCCAGTTCTTGTAACGCGGCATATCCGGTACACTCGGCCTTTTCCTTTTTCGTTTTGGCAGGCTCGGCTTGTCGTATGGCAATTTTTGATACGGTATAACGCTTAATAAATGCGTGATACAGTTGAGACGGGCGTGGCGTTTGATATCGGCTTTGACGATATGCCAGGGAGCAGTCGGAGTATCGGTGGCTGCCAGCATCCGATCGTAGGCTGCCGTGTAATCCCACCAGCGGCGATACGATTCGATGTCCAACGGGCCGAGCTTCCACTGGCGCAGCGGATCGTTGATTCTGCGCAGAAAGCGTCGCTTCTGCTCCTGCTGACTGACGCGGAAGAAGTATTTGATAAGAATAATCCCCTGCTCGACAATCCAACGTTCAAAGCCGGGGATGTTGGTCAGGAAGTTTTCGTATTCTCTCCGGGTGCAGAATCCCATCACCGGTTCGACACCGGCACGGTTGTACCAGCTGCGGTCGAATAAAACGACTTCACCGGCTGCAGGGAAGTGTGGGATATATCGCTGCAGGTACAGCTGCGTCCGCTCGCGCTCTGTGGGTGCAGATAGCGCTACCACACGGAAAACCCGGGGGCTGACTCGCTCGGTTATGCGTTTGATTACACCGCCCTTGCCGGCTGCATCGCGTCCTTCAAACACCACAACCACCCGCAAGCCCTTGTGGCGGACCCATTGCTGCAACCTCACCAGCTCCACCTGCAGCCCGGTCACCGCGGCCTCGTAAGCTTTCCGGCTCATTTTCACTCTCGCAGTAATACCCGCAGCGGGGCCAGGGCGGTGAGAAGCGTTCTTTTCCGATTTTCGATCCTCGCTTGCGCTTTTCCTGGGTTTTGATTTTCCTTTTTTCATATTGCAACCTCCTGAAGATCCGTCGCCGGGAATATGATTCGGATGGGGCCTTTGAGTTGCGCCGGCATGCTGCTCTCGGAGAGCCTTATCCTTTCCGTTTGCCGTAGGTCAAGGCACCAAAGTAGATATCGTTTGCGGCGGTCAGCTGCATCCATCTTTTCTGCAGCATCAGGTCGGCAAACCCGATGTGCAGGTATTCGTTCGCATATTGGCTGAACCTATGCTGCCAGACCACAATCTGCGGTTCGGGCAACGGCGGATCGAGCAGCATCCCGTCGAGTTCGGAAAGTGATTTCAAGTCTTCTGTGGTAGGAAGCCGGTCATGATTCCACCAGTACAGCTGCCGCTGCATGTCGCCCCGGAAGCGCAGCGATGCGTCTTTTGACACCAGGGTAAACAGTGCGCTCCGGTTGCCGGGGGAGGGAAATAGGTAGCGCTGCTCGTGATCGAGGTATTGGGGCCGTCGAAGGCGCATAGCCTCCAGCAGCATGTCCGTATCAGGCCGATCGGACGGTTCCAGAAAGACTAGTTCCAGTGCTGTGTAAGGATTGACTGTTGTCAGGATCTTCAGCATGCGGGCGAGGTATTGCCGATTGCACGCCCGTGGGCCGATGATGATCTGGTACGGATGGGTCAACCGTCCGGCGATCTCTGTCAGTTCCGATGGCGGTCGTTGCTCTGCCACAATCAGTTTGCAGACGTAGCGATCTTCTCCGAGAAGTACCGTGACATCCCGGCAGTTTTCCAAGCGAGTCTGTTGTCCGTTGCGCCAGGCGGCATTGAGATCCGGCAGCGGGTAAAGGCAGGTATCGAGGCGGGATTCGGCATAATCAAAGGCCATCAGCAAATCCTGGGGCGAAAACGTCGGGGTGGCGATCACCGCATAAGGAGGTTCCGGCTCATAACGCAGCCCCAATGCCTGGCTGTTGGCACGAAATTCGGTTCCCGGCAACACCGAAAGCGGAAACACCTGAACGTCATCGTGAAGATCGTTGTCAACGATAAAATCCACCGATCGCCTGAAACCATTCAGGTCGTCTCCAGGAAGGCCGGCAATCAGGTCTATGCCGGGGATGATCCCGCGCTGTTTCAGCAACAGGGCCCCGTTGCGAAATCGGTTCAGGTCGGTTCGGCGATTCATGACGGTCAGGGCCGTCGGGCTTGTGGATTGCAGCCCGATTTCAAACCAGGTGAAGCCGGCTGCGGCAAACAGGTTCGCCAGCTTTTCATCGAGGGATTCGGCTCGGATTTCGCTCAACAGCGCTGAGGAGCGACTGGCATTGATCTTGCCGATTTCTTTCAGCAGGTCTTTGAGTCCAGGCCGGGTGTTCAAGCTGGGGTCCAGAAAATACAATTCGGCTATGCCCTGCTCACAGGCCCACCGGGTTGCGCGCAGGACCTGCTTTTCCTTTTTGACGCTGATGCGCTCGCGGGACTTATTGTAGTAGCAGTAACCACAGCGATAGGGACAGCCGCGCTGGGTTTCCAACAACATC
Organism: Deltaproteobacteria bacterium; assembly: GCA_024639205.1. Lineage (GTDB taxonomy): Bacteria > Desulfobacterota > Desulfobacteria > Desulfobacterales > SG8-13 > SG8-13. Next base: position 4,154 of record JAHEIV010000108.1, read on the forward strand.
ATGTTTTCAACCCAAGGCTCCAGCAGGCCTTGCAGGTAAGGGCTCGGGCTCGATTCGAAATTCGTCGCGGCATCCTCGGCGGCAGGGTACCGTTCCCATGAACGCGGGTCCTGCAGCAGGCGCCGAAAGACGGCCTCCCCCTCCCCGCACACGTATGATTCCACATGCTCCGAATCGATATTTGCGTTGTCCGGTGTAATCTCAGGGCCGCCGAATATGATTCGTGGGCGGTAGATTGATTTGATCTGTTCGGCCAGATAGAGGCACCGGCGGACATTCCAGCTGAATACCGAGAAGCCGATTACCTCGGGTCGGCGTGCCGCGATCATGCGCACGAGGGCTGCGTCGCCGAGGTAGGAGACGATGCTTTCCGGCAGAATCTCCACATCTGTGTCCGGCAGATCGATTACGGCCTGCTTCAGGCAGGCCGCTGCCAGGGGGATATTGCCGGTCTGCCGACCGTAGTTGAGCTGGGGGATGGGCAACTGGATGAGCAGTACGTCGGACATGATCTCAATTCGAATCGAAGCTGGGAAAAGGAGAGCAACCAACGGCTGTGCGAAAGCAGGTCGCCGTCGTCGGGAAATTTCACCGGCTTGCAAGAAACCCCGTAAGCCTGGCGTGTCGGAACGATCCCCCGAACCGGGGGGGGGCGGGTCAGATGGCTCAGCCACTCGGGGCGCAGCCAGCCTCTTTGAAGTCGCCCGTTCTTCCGGAAGTGTGCCTGGCGAAGACGCATCCGGCAGACATGAGTTTCTCGACATCGCTGCAACTGCACTCCGGGCAGGCAGGAGACGGCTCATCGGATTTTAGGGATAAATGCTCAAAACAGTGGCAGCAACCCCGGCATTGGTATTCGTATATGGGCATTTCGGTAACCTCTCCATGTCTGACCGCGAGCGGCATTTGCAATGGTGGTTTGAAGGTAAAGAGATCGGGTTTCAGCAACGGTTACAGACTGATTTCGAACCGATTGTTTCGAGTGCAGGGCCCCGATAGGCGATTTGTCGAGGTTTTCATCCAACAACGATACCCGAGTAATTGATGATCGGACCCTGGTTGACGGCTGCCGTCAGCGGTGCCAACGCAGCGGTATAAACTTCCCGGGCTCTTTCGTGGTATTGCCGCTGTTGCGATCCTGAAGTTCTTTTTTCGATCGCCAGCGAAAGAGCGATTCCCATACCTGATAATATGCATCTTTGCGCAGCGGGTCGTTATCTGGTATGATACTTTTTTTGACAGAGGGGTAATCAATCTGCAAAGCGCAGTCGGCCAGGTACTCCGACCAGACGGTCTTGGGCATTTTAATGCGGTAACGGTAATCGGCATCTTCGACTTCGAAGATCAGTTCCTCATCGCAGTAGCCGATAATTCTCTTGGCCAGGCGGCACAGGTCTTCTTTGCTGTGCGCCCGAATCATTACCTCGTCGCCGCGACAGTATTTGTCCCAGACGGCTGAAAAGACCCCCTCCTTGGTGAAAACCCACATATCGGCAATCCTTCCGGTTGATGAAGCGATATTTGCACCTTATAGTTAGATGAAAGACGCGCACCCAATATTTCACAATCGATACCAGAATTCAAATAGAAAAGGAATCTTACATCATGAAAGCTACCAGGCAAATTTTGTTGCTCATGCTGATCGGTACGCTTGCCGGAATGAATACAGCAATTGCCGCAGACGCTCCAGAGAGCGCCGAAGGTAAAGTGGCGACGGTCAACGGCATTGACATCTCGCGCAAGGATTACAACAGGGAAGTAAAACTGTATAAAGATCGCATGACGCGCAGCGGCAAACCGCTGAACGATCAGCAGTTCAAGATCATTGGCGACCAGATCTTGGATCGACTGATCGAAACCGAACTGCTGTACCAGGAGAGCCGGAAACAGGGGGTGCGGATCGATTCGAAGGAGATTGAAACCCAGTTCAGCGAGATTAGGCAGCGTTTTACCAGTGAGCAGGAGTTTACAGCGGCGATTGGCCAGATGGACCTGACCGAAGCCGGCATACGGGCACAGATAGAAAAAGGGTTGGCCATCAACGAACTGGTGAAAACCCGCATTGCCGAAAACATAGCGATATCGGCGGATGAAAGCCGGAAATTTTACGAGTCCCATCCCGAGCTGTTCAAGCAACCGGAACAGGTGAAGGCTTCGCATATTCTGATCAAAGTCGGACCGGATGCCGACGCAGAGAAGAAAACCGCGGCCCGAGAAAAAATCGAACAGATACAGACCCGGCTTAAAAAGCAGGAGGATTTTGCAGCTTTGGCGCGGGATAATTCAGAGGGCCCCAGCGGCCCCAAAGGCGGCGACTTGGGTTATTTTAAGCGTGGGACGATGGTCAAGACTTTCGAGGATGCGGCGTTCGCGCTAGAAGTCAACCAGGTCAGCGAAGTGGTTGAAACCAGGTTCGGCTATCACTTGATAAAAGTGGTTGACAAGAAGCCTGAGCAGACATTGGCTTATGCGGAAGTAAAAGGTCAACTGGATGAGCATCTCAAACAACAGAAGGTCAAACTGAAAGTCGATACCTACCTGGACGGTTTGAAGAAAAACGCCAAAATCGAGAAGTCGATTTAGTCGCTGTCGGCGGGGAAAACATGCGCACGATCATCGAGCCCTTCCGTATCAAAATGACAGAGCCAATCAAGGTTACTACCCGCAAGTCCCGGGAGCGGGCTTTGACCAGGGCCAACTACAATGTATTTCTTCTGGACGCGGAAGATTGCTGCATTGACCTGCTCACCGACAGCGGCACGGGCGCCATGTCCAGCGAACAGTGGGCGGCGCTAATGCTCGGTGACGAAAGCTATGCCGGCAGCAAGTCGTGGAAAAACTTTGAAGCCACCGTAAAAAAGATCACCGGCATGCGACACGTTCTACCCACCCACCAGGGGCGAGCGGCCGAAGGCATCCTGGCCCAGGTGATGGTGAAAAAAGGGCATGTGATCCCCAACAACAGTCACTTCGACACTACCCGTGCCAACATGGAATTTGCCGGTGCACAGGCGTTGGATCTGCTTTGCGCGGAAGGGATGGATCCGGCGTGTATTGCCCCTTTTAAAGGCAACATGGATACCGACCGCCTGAAAGCATGCATCCGCCAATATGGTGCCGAAAAGATACCATTTTGCATGGTCACGGTGACCAACAACACCGGTGGCGGCCAGCCGGTTTCTCTGGCCAACATCCGCGAGATAAAAAAAATTCTCTCCGAGCACCATATTCCGCTGGTGATCGATGCCTGCCGCTACGCTGAAAACGCTTATTTCATTCGCGAGCGGGAAGATGGATATGCAAATACATCCCTGCTGGAGATCGCCGGCGAAATGTTCTCCCTCGCTGACGCTGCAACGATGAGCTGTAAAAAAGACGGGCTGGCAAATATCGGCGGTTTTTTGGTATGTAATGACGACCGGTGGGCGGAGCATTTCAAAAACATGCTCATTCTGCGGGAGGGTTTCCCCACATACGGCGGACTGGCCGGTCGGGACCTGGAGGTTATCGCCGTGGGGTTGTTGGAAGCCCTTGAATATGACTACCAGGTTTATCGTCATGCAACGGTTCAGTATCTTCGCAAGAAGTTGGCGCCGCTCGGCATTCCGATGGTTCGGCCAGTCGGCGGCCACGCAATATTTTTGGATGCCAGGACCTTTCTACCCCACATTCCGCCACTTCAGTATCCCGGCATCGGTTTGGTGAACGCCATCTACCTGGAAGGCGGCGTTCGTTGCGTAGAGCTCGGCAGCGTAATGTTCGGCAAGTTCGACGAACGAGGCAAGGAAATTGCGGCACCGCTGGAGCTGGTGCGATTGGCTTTTCCACGAAGGGTCTACACCCAGAGCCATTTCGATTACCTTACCGAAGTCATCGAGAGTGTCTGGCATCATCGTGATGCCATAAAAGGCTACCGCCTTACCTACCAGCCGAAGTTTTTACGGCACTTTACCGGTCACTTCGAACCGGTCAATTGAATCGATTCCGGAACTGCAACGCCCGATCACGACCGGATGCAAACGCCACTGTCGAACGGAACACACTTTGATGCACAACACCGCGTCGAGTTCTCGGCAACCTTTCGATCAACTGTTGAACGACACGCCAGCATTGCGAAGACACATCCGCTATGGTTTGCAACGCCAGACCGGCTCTGCCGGCCTGCCTGCCGGACAGCCCATTCACAGTGCCCAGGCGTCTGCGGTGCTATTTCTGCTTGGATGCAACTGCCCGCCGATTGGAGAGGCGGCCGTCGAACCCTGCCTGATTCTCAATAAGCG
>JAHEIV010000109.1 GCA_024639205.1 Deltaproteobacteria bacterium
GCATCGCCAGTCAGCAGTGCCGAAAACTGTTCCAGGTTCGAAGGTTGAATCGGCGCGCCGGCGGAGATCACCCGTTTCAGGGAGGGCAGGACAATTTGGTGCTGCTTTCCGTAGAATCCGACCCGGTTTAGCAGGGCCGGTGATGCGAACATGTTGGTTACGCCGTGATCGACAATCGCCTCGATGATTTTTGTCGGATCGACTTCAGCCGGGCGGGTGGGGTCCATGTCCGGGATGACGGCGGTCATCCCCAAGGCCGGGTCGAATAGCGCAAACAGCGGGAAGGTGGGCAGATCGATCTCATCGGTAGCGATGCCATACTGGGTTTTGATTCGCGTGATCTGGGCATCGAAAATACCGTGCGTGTAAACCACCCCCTTGGCCGGACCCGTGCTACCGGTGGTAAACAGGATTGCAGCCGTTTCGTCACGGTTTGTGCCGGCCAGCGGCAAGAACTCGCTTGATTGCCGCCGTATTGCCTTCAATGTGTGGCCGCTCCAGAACCAGCGTCTGCCGGCCGTTACCCAGGTCCGCACCGAACGGAAAAATCTCGGATAGAGGACTCTCAGGATGTGCGCTTTGGGAATACCGATAAAGGCCGACGGATTCGATTCCCGAAAACACGCGACCATGCGACGAATGCCCATGCCGGGATCGACAACCACCGGAACCGCGCCGGTTTTGAAAAGAGCGAAGATCAGGGCGAAAAACTCCAGGCCCGGCGGGACCATCACCGCTGTGCGGGTTCCCCGTCCCATCCCGGCGGCTGCCAAGCCCCGGGCAATGGCGTCGGATTCACGATCGAGCTGTCGAAAGGTCAAGTGGGCATAGGTCATTCGGCCGTGTCGATCACGTCCCGCCGGGCAGAGCGCTGCTTTTTTATCGGGCTGCACCCGGGCCATTCGTCGCAGATGCGAGGCAATGTTGAACCTGTCACTGTCGGGTTTACGGGATTTCATCCGGCATACCCCCTGCCGCCGCGGCCATATCACAGCCTGTTCGGTTATAGTCGATGGCGCTCTAAAAAGTTGGTAACCAGGGCAACGATTTTGTCCGGCACATCTTCCAGTACGTAATGTCCGGCCCCTGCAAAGCAGTGGGTTTCGGCCCGCGGAAACCGGCGAACCCATTCGTTCAGGTAGTCCCGGTCGAACACAAAATCCTCTGCACCCCAGCAGATCAGCGTTGGAAGGTGTGCCAGGGTCGCAAGCCGATCGCCCACGTCTTTGACCAGCGCATAGCTGGGATCCGAATCCTTTATCGGAATGTCTTGTACGAATTTCAACGTTGCCAGCCGGTTGCGCCAGCTGTTGTAAGGCGCCGTCAATCCGGCACGTACCGCCGGCGCCAGGTTCTTGCGGGCCGCCATCCAGAGGGCGCCGCGGCTAAAAAGATTGAGGCCCAGAACGGCCGGCACGGCCAGCGGTTTGAGATTGCGGATGATCTTCAGCCGCAACGGCAGCCGCTTGCCATGCGGGGGGAGGAAAGCGGCTGTGTTCAGGATCACCAGGCGGCCGAATCGCTCCGGGTGCTCAACGGCCAGCGCCAGGCCGATCAGCCCGCCCCAGTCATGCACCACAAGTGTCAATTTCTCCCTCAGCTGCAGGTGATCCAGCAGGGCTTGCAGGTCCTCTACCCGGTTCGCCGCGCGGTAAGGATACGAAACCGAATCGGGTTTGTCTGAAAGACCGCAGCCCATGTGGTCCGGCACCACGGTACGAAAGTGCGGGGACAGGGCTTTGACCAGCGCGCGATAGTAGAAAGACCAGGTTGGATTTCCATGGACCATCACTACCGGGTCACCGACCCCTTCGTCCAGGTAATGATACCGCAGCCCGTTACGCTCCAGGAAGTGGGGCTCGAAAGGATACAGGTTGCGAAACCGTTTTGTGTCTACAGATTTGCCGGTTTTCATGACTCCACACGATGGGAAAGGCCGGAATCCGGTTTGATGGTTTGAATCCATTCGTTTGAAACACGAGCATGTCGCATCACTGCACCCGGCCGGGTTGAAATTTACCAGTGAACTCCAAGCATCAGACAGTTCAAGCCGCTGCCGATTCCGAGAAAACCGACGCTGTCGCCCCGGGTGAGAAATTCGCGCTCGGAAGCGAGGGCAGCCGTAAGGGGCAGCGAGACCGATCCGATGTTGCCCAGGTAACGGAATGTGGTGAAATCCCGCTCTTGCGTCAGACCGATTGCCCGCAGGATGTGTTTCTGGTGGGTTTCACCGACCTGATGGCAGACAATCCGATCCGGTCGGGACTCGTCCCAGCCGAGCTCTTTTCGGAAATCCCGAAAGGTCGCCTGCCCCAGCGTCACACCGTTGCTGAGAATACCCATGGCGTCTGTTTCGATGAAATGCTGCCCATCGGATGCCGTCTCGGTATCTCCCCCCCACATGCAAAGCCGATGAAACTCATTGGCGTGCCGGAATGTGCCACCCAATAGACGATGGCCGTCTTCGGAAAGCGTCCGGTCCGCCAGCAGGACAGCGACAGCACCCGAACCCCCGGTGAGCGTGGCGATGTTCTTTTTGAAAAACGCCATGTCGCCGGTTTCGTTCATCCGATCGATGGTACGCTCGACCACTTCCCGGGAAGCCTCACAGGCCACCGCCAGGCCTGCGCGGATCTGCCCGAGCTCGATGGCATTGGCTATCTGCACCATGCCGTTCAAAACGCCCAGGCAGGCGTTGGATACATCGTAAACCGCGGCTCGCCGCTGGAGTTTCAAGCCATTAGAAACGGTGCAGGCGGTTGCCGGTTCTATGTGATCCCTGCAAACCGCGCCGTAGATCAGTGTATCGATGGCCTCGACTGGCACCTTCGAGGCGGCAATGGCTTTCAATCCGGCGCAAATGGCGCCGTCGGATACCCGGTAGCCCGTGTCCCAGAAACGTCGCTCCTGAATGCCGGTCAGGGCTTCCAGCTGGCCCTGCTGCAGGCGCAATTTCCGATAAAGGGGCTGAAGGCGATTTTCCAGATCTTCGGAGGTAACCACATTGGGAGGCAGTTCGTATCCGAAACTGTCGATGCGTACACGCGAGTACTTCATTGGCTTGGTTTCGATTTCCTTATCGCGGGTTTACGGGTGGCCGGGAACCAGCTTTACACCGAAATCCCGCATCCTGTAAATGCAAAGTCCGTCGACACTGAGATAACCGGTGGCCTTGAGCTCCGGCAGAGGTTTTTCGCGAACCTCCGTGATGAAGGCTTCCACCGAGATATCCCGGTTTTCCGGCAGAATCTGACCGCGGTATTTCCATTTATGCGGCGTGCTGAGCAACTGGCCGAAGCGGTGGCTGTCGGCCAAGTGCTTCCAGCGCTGAAGGGCCGCGAATTTCAAAAGCTGCAGAAAAGACTCCACTCCCAGGGACCCGGGGCACACGGGGTCCTGGTAAAAATGTGCACGGAAAAACCATTCTTGCGGATCGACCTTTTTGCTGCCACGGATGATTCCCAGGTGCCGGGGTCCGCCGGAAGGTAGATAGCGGTCGATGCGGTCGATCATGCGAATGGCCTTTGCCGGCAGGCAGAGGCCTTTTGCCGTCCCAATGACGGTATCGGCCGGAGTCAGCGGTGCCGAGTCTTTCAGGACGGTTCCGGAGACCGGATCCGCTTCCACTGAATCCTCCCGGAAGTGATCTTCACCGTCGGCCGGGATGCCTGTCTGCCCGGCCAGTGCCTGCAGGGTGAAAAAACCGAAGGAGGTCACCCCCTCCAAAACGGGCTGCCGATCCTGCAGGACCTGGAATTCGAATTCTTCGATGATGATGTCTCCCGCGCGGGATACCTTGGCCAACCGGCAGCGGGTGGTGAGGGTCCCGGCATCCGGTGCAACCTCACGATGCTGAACGCTGCGACCGTCCAGGTTCCGAAACCGCAAATCCTTTTCGCTTTTTAGCGCAGAACCGCACCAGGCGGCCAGCCAGCCACAGGATTGCAGTGCGGCTTCCATCAGCACGCTGTAAGGCATAACGCCGGTGCAGTCCGCTCGAAAGTACCAGTCGTCCGGTGATACGTCGGTCTCGGCCTCGATCCAGCCACCGGGTTCCAGAATTCCGGCAGGGGGTTCGGCCGTGACGATGCGGTCGATGAATGAATACGGCGGGGCCGGCAGCCGTGCGAGAAAGCGGCCGCGGTCAAAACGGCGGTACGCGGCACCAAAGGCCTTGGAAGGCGTCCCGGTGGCAAACTCGATTATCTGGCTTCGATCGAAGACCAGCGCCCGTCCGTCCGGCTGCGCTGCGGAGGAACCTTGCGGTTGAGCGCGTTGTTGCCAGAACGACTCCAGCTCCTCCCGTGTGAGGCCGGTCATCTGCAGGGTCATGTCCGTAAACTGCACGATGTACTGCCCGTCGGCGATCATACGAGCATCGGCGATGGCGTAAGGCGCGGGCCGGTCGCCGATCTGCTTGATTTCCACCCGGTAGAGAACCTTGCGCGTACCGGGGGTGACCGGTCCCCGGCACTTCAGAACGCTTTTCACCCCGATCACCGGTTCATACCGAACATCCGGCCGTGATGTGACCCAGCCGATGCGCTGCAAAAGCACCCGCAGGGTGTGCGCGCAACACTCATACATCAGGGTTCCGGGCATGGTCATGTCGTCGACGAAGTGACAGGTCAGAAACCAGTCTTGCGGGTGGATGTCGGCTTCTGCAGTGATTTCTCCCAGGCCGAAACGACCGCCATGGGGATCGAATTGGACGATGCGATCGATCAGCTTCATCCTGCCGCCCGGCAGACGGAGGCCGGCGGCCGGTTTTACGTTTTCGAATGCCGGCCCGAAAGCCTTTTGCAACTCTCCGTTGCGCAGCGCCTCGACCTGGTCGTCATCGCAACGCCCGGCAGCGACCGGTACCAGGTCTTTGTACGTCCGCTGCTTTTGGCCGGATCGAGAAACGGTTTCCGGCTCGATCGGCAGGATGCCTCCCGATCGACGGATTTCGTCTTCCGTGAAAAACCCGGCGCATCCGTCGGTCATGCTGATCAAAGGCTCTCCCGCGATGGAACCTTCAAAACGGAAAAAGAAAAGGATCGTCTCTCCCTGGCGGATGAACTTGTCGATGTGAATTTCGTAGCGAATGGTGTCTCCCGGTGAGGGCAACTCCCGGTGAAAAACGACGCTGGCATCCAGCAGGCGGTATGCCCGCTGCCCCTTCACTTTCAAATCGACCCCCAGGTAGGAGCAGAGGAAAAGATCGGCCTGACCGGCTTCCACGGCGATGCAAACCGGGGCGTGGCCGGCGTCCAGGTACCATGCGCCGGCTCGGACGTCGTGTTCGGTCACGATCCGCCCCGAGGTAAGAGACAGGGGTTGGCCTTCAATGGCTACGATGCGATCCACCAGCATCAGCGGCTCGTCCGGCAGCCGAACCCGGACGGGATAGACGTCGACTTCCGCCCAGTCGCCGCCGAGCACATCTGCCACCTTCCCCACGGCGAATTCCATGCATTGCTGCCGGGTAAATACCGGCGATCGGTCGGGTTTGCCGGCCGGGTCCGAAAGCGGCGAATCCGCCGGTCGGGGCCGGGCAGAGCGTTGCGAATCTGCGCTGGTGTCGATGTTGCGGGAAAACATCTCCTCCATCAAACGGGTCTGCAGTTCAAAGGTTTGTGCGTAAGAGCGCGTGAGCTGTTCGGAGAACTGCAGGAAGGCATGGTGGGCGCGAGCGGTTGACTCGATACCGTTTTTCACCGATCTGAGGACGGCTGTCCGGGGTTCGGCAGTCCCATCGACAGTCCCCGATGGCTTCTCGACGACCGGGCGGCTGCCGTTCGGTGCAGCGCCGGCCGGCAGGGCAGGTGTGAGTACCGGCCCGCCGACTGCAACGCGCATCGATCTGCCTGTTTCCATTGCGACCGCTTTCGCTTGCGGTGCGAACCGTGGCTTGCTGTCGATCTCATCGGGCTGTTGATCGGCAGCCGGCCCTTGAACGGATTCCAGAACAGCCGCCATGGCTTCACCGGAGGCGGTTGCTGCGGCAACGCAGGCCCTGCGCGGAATATTCTGACGCCCGCTTTCCCAGGTGCGCAGGCTTTGTGGAAATTCAAAGCGATTACGGTTCCAACGCTCCTGAGACCCCGGCAGGGAGGCTGCCCGGGGAGGCAGCGCGCCGTGATACAGGCAAAGGGCGGTTTTGACCACCGCCGCCAGGCCGGCAGCAGCCCCGGTGCAGCCGATAACCGGCTGGGTACTTCCGAGCACAATCGGTTTATCCGCCTCCTTGAACACGTTGTCCAGCGCCCGTCGTTCGGTGGCTTGGCCGGTTTCCAAGGCATTTGAGAGGGTTTCTACATATTCGATGTCCCGCGGCCGGAGGGTCGATTCCACCAATGCCTGCTGCAATGCGCGGCTGCAGCTGTTCACCGACATGCCGGCGGTTTCATCTTCCGGCCCTCCACTGTGGCCGAGGCCGGTCACCACGGCGTACACGCGATTGCCGTCCGCCATCGCGCGTTCCAGGGGTTTTAAAATCACTGCGGCAGCGCCGTCTCCCGCGAACCGGTCACCGGTTGCTTCTCCGGACGGGGCCGGTTTTCCCGACTGAGCCTGCGGCTGAGCGCCGCCGGCCGTGAGAAGCCGGCGCAGTTCGCCGAAGAGATCGACCGCACCGACCAGAAAAGCCTCGGTCTCGCCTTGCTGAATCGAATGGACTGCGATCTCCAGCGCTTTGGGGCCGGAAGCTTCGTCTGCCGATACCGTGAAACCGGGCCCACCCAGTCTGAATTCGCGTGCAATCCGGCTGGCAACGATAGAGCCCAGGGCTCCGAGCGTTCGCGGGGCGGTCAGCGGCGGACTGGCGGCGTCCTGCAGCTGCCGCAGCCACTGCTGTATTTCCGCCGGTGCGAGGTTCAAGTCGGCGTCGTTGTTCCATTGCTGCACCAGGTCGGGAAGGGACCAGCGGAAGTGAAAGTTGGTGGCTTCGAAGTCGAACTCGATACCGATCACCACCCCCATCAGGGGGCGGTCTGCGCGAAGGCTCATTTGCGCGTCCGTCATGGCTGCAGCCGCTGTCTGCAACATCAGCAGGTGCTGGGGCAAAATATCCGGGATCTCGCGGGGAGGAATGTGAAAATCGGCGATACCGACATTGATTTCATCGATAAATGCACCGTTCGATATCTGCAAACCGGCAGGCGGGTCTGCAACCTCTTCGCAGCCCTTCCACCGCTGGGTTGGCCGATGGCAAATCGCCGGCTCGGCGTTGAACATTGCCTGCTGAAATTGAGCCAGGGATTCCAGCGGGCCGAATGCGGCTCCCATTCCCACAATGGCCACCGGTATTGGTTTCTGCCGATCCGGTTCTGCAGCGGCGGGCGCGGGGGAGAACTGAATTCGATGGTCCGGTTTCGAAAGAGGGGATGCCGGTTTGCGGCCCGGTGCTCTTTTCGGAGCCGAAACCGGTGGCCGCCACTGTTCGATGAGCAAATGAGCGTTGACGCCGCCGAAACCGAAGGCACTGACAGCCGCTTTGCGCGACCTGTCGCGGCCAACGTTCCATTTTTCCGCGTCGGTTTGGACCCGAAAAGGGCTTTTATGAAGGGCACTGGCCGCCGGGGCATGCTCGAAGTGAAGGGAGGGAGGAATCACCTGGTGCCCGATTGCCTGCAGGGTCTTGATGATGCCGGCGGCGCCGGCGGCCGTCAGCAGGTGACCGATCATCGATTTTACCGAGCCAATGGCACACCGGCCGGTTTTCCATTCGCCGTTTCCCCATGTCTGCCGCAGACTGGCCAGTTCCGTTGCGTCTCCCACCGGCGCCCCGGTTCCATGGCACTCGATCAGTTGCACCTGACGGGGCGACCAGCCGGCCTGCCGGTAAGCCATACGCATAGCCCGAACCTGTCCCTCGCTGTCCGGTGCCAGCAGGTTGCCGCGCATATCGTTGGACACACCGATTCCTCTGATGAGGCCCAGGATCCGGTCTTGCTCCGCAATCGCGTCTTCCAGCCGCTTGAGTACCAGGATGCCGGCGCCTTCTCCCACCACGAGGCCGTCGGCGCGATGATCGAACGGGGCGCATCGACCGGAGGGAGAGAGAGCACGCAGCTGGCTGAAGCCGATCTGGGTGTACAGGCAGTCGGGCCGGGACACCCCTCCGGCAAGCACGGCATCGAGGCGTCGGGCGTGCAGCGCATCGCAGGCGAGCTTGACAGCAACAATCGAAGATGCACAGGCGGCATCCAGGGTGCTTGATCCGCCGCCGAGGCCAAGCGCGCGGGCCAGCAAAGCGCCTGGAAACGCGGTCACCCGGGCAGACGCGCTTCGGATCGGTGATGGCGGTTGGAAATGATTGCGGCCAAAGAGCCGCTGTTCGAAAAGTCCGGCAAACAGGTCGCGCGTGATCGCCGAGGAAGCGTCGGTGGGCAGGGCGATAGCTGCCAGGACCACACCG
>JAHEIV010000110.1 GCA_024639205.1 Deltaproteobacteria bacterium
AGAGGCTGGCCACGTCACTGTATGAGAAGAAAAAGGAACTTTCTCAGGCTCAAATCGACAACATCCTGGCAGATTTTATTCAACTGGGAATGAAAAGTGAGCATCCTGCCGACGTGGCCTGCCGATGCACGGTATTCACCAAATCCGACATGATTCACCTGCAGAACAAGGGTGAAAAATTGCAGAACATCATCCATGGTCTGCACGTGGGCAACGCCAGAAACTACGTCAGTACCATCGTCTCCAACCAGCAGCTCGAGGAGCCGATCATATTTGTCGGCGGGCTGTCCCTAAACGACCTCCAGGTAAAGGCGTTCCGCCGTTATTTCCCGAGCCTGACGGTCCCCGCCCTGAACACTTCCACCGGGGCTCTCGGAGCCGCCCTGAAGGCGCTTGAATCACAGCGGGCGGATGATTTGCACCTTCCACCACTGCATGATGTCCTGGCTCGAAGCAATCGAAAGGTTGACAGAGCACCCCGGCTGCAACTGAAAAAAACGCGCATGCCCGTCGATGAAGGATTGCCACAGCTGGCTCCCGCCGAACACACCGGCGCATTTCTGGGAATCGACATCGGCTCCACCACCACCAAGTATGCCTTGATCGACGATAAACAGAAACTAATTGATAAACGGTATGTGCCCACACGCGGAAAACCGATCGAAGTGACGCAGGAACTGCTCGCCCACATTCGTGACAGGTTCGGTGACACGGTCGAGATCCTTGGCGCCGCCACAACCGGATCCGGCCGCAATGTGGTGGGGGATTTTTTGAATGCCGATTTAATTGTCGACGAGATCACGGCGCACGCCAGAGGGGCGATTGAAATCGACCGGAGTGTGGACACGATCTTTGAAATCGGAGGCCAGGATTCGAAATATATCCAAATTGCCAATACCCATCCCCTCGATTTTGACATGAACAAGGTCTGTGCGGCCGGCACCGGCAGTTTCCTGCACGAACTGGCCAGCAAATACGGCATCAATATCGTAGAAGAGTTTCAAAAGATCGCGCTTCAGTCCGAAGCCCCTGTTAAGCTGGCCGAAAGATGTACGGTCTTTATGGAGTCCGATCTGGTCTCCTATTACCAGCAGGGGATTGCACAAGAAGATCTTCTCGCTGGTCTGTGCTACGCCATCGTTCACAACTACCTGAACCGGGTGGTCGGCAAGCGGCCCATCGGCCGTCGGGTTATGTTTCTGGGCGGCCCCTCGCTGAACAAGGCCGTGGTGGCGGCATTTGAAATCGTTTTGGGCAGAAGCTTGATTGTACCGCCCCATCGTGAGGTTCTCGGTGCGGCCGGGGCTGCCGTCATGCTGCGCGAGAAATTACAGGATCGGGATCACCACCCAAGGCAATTTAGGGGTCTGGCATCCGCCGTCGAAGACCGGTTGCACTATGATGAAAAGATCTGCAAAGCCGATTCCGCCTGTCACAACCAGTGCAAGCTGAAAATTTACGACTTCAGCGGCCGAAAAAGCATCTGGGGTGGCGAATGCGGCCGCTATGAGACGATCCGGCGTTCCGGCACCAAAAAGAAGAACTATTTCCGACTGCGCCAAATGCTCTGGGAACAGCACCTGGAGGGCGTCGGCGAGGTTCTGGGAGATGAACCGGTTTGGGAGGTGGGCGGAAGACCGACCGTTGGGTTGCACAGCTCGCTGTACATGCACCAGACGGGCATTTTGTGGGCGCACTTTTTTGCCGCGCTGGGGTATCAGCCGGTCTTCACACCGCCCACGAATACGCAGATCTGCAAATCCGGCATCGAGCATGCCGAGGATGGCGTCTGCTTCCCGTTAAAAGTGTCCCACGGCCACATTCGGAAGTTGGCCGCTAAAACACGCTATCTGTTTCTTCCCAGTCTGCTGAACATGCCTACGGCGCAGCAGTGGGAGGCTGGACGGTACTGTCCCATGGTCATGGGCAGCGGCTATATGGCCCGGATGGCCTTGAATTTGAACCCGTCGACCATTCTGGATCCGGCCCTGCATATGAAGAATCCGCCGGAAGCCCTGGCGGTGGAGTTGTTCGAACAGCTGAAACCAAAACTGGGGCTGCGCAGGGGCGTCATCAAGAAGGCACTGCGCCACGGCCTCGAGAAACAGGAACACTTCGCGGCGGACCTGCTGCGATCCGGGGAGAAAATGCTGGCCCAGCGCAGTAAAAGCGATCCGCTGATCGTCGTCACCGGCAGGCCTTACAACCTGTATGACGAACGGTTGAACCTGCGACTCGGGCGGAACCTGGCCCGGATTGGGATCGATGCCCTGCCGCTCGATTTTATCGACGTAGACGCCGTGGATCTTTCCGATTTTCCCGGCATGTTCTGGGGATTGGGTGCACGGATCCTGCGGACCGCCCGGTGGGTAAAACAGCACCCGTATGCTTTCGGACTGCATCTGACCAACTTCAGCTGCGGTGCGGATTCGTTTCTCGAACATTTTTACAAACACATCATGGGCGACAAAGCCTATTTGATCCTGGAACTGGACGAGCACAGCGCCACGGCCGGGGTGATGACCCGGTTGGAAGCGTTCAAGAACGTGATTGAAAACAGCATAAGGGAGGCGGCCGTGGCCGCTATCGTCCGGACCGAATCCGAAGCGGAGGTGGAAAATGGACACGAAGAGCGATGCCGGCTTTCAATCGCTGACAGATAATATCGGCACCTTTAATCCCAGGGACAAGCTGCTGTTGATTCCGGAAATGAACCGCGCCGGGGCCCGCCTGCTGGCGGCGACCTGCCGCAGTCACGGTATTCGGGCCCGGGTGCTGCAAACTTACAAGGGCATGGATCTCGGCCAGGAATTTACCTCCGGCAAGGAGTGCTATCCCTGCCAGGTCACCATGGGCGACATTTTGTTTTTCATCCAGCAGGAAAAGGAAAAACTCGGTCGCGACTTCAACCCGGAAAACTATGTCTATTTTATGCCCGAATCGGACGGTCCCTGCCGTTTCGGCATGTACAACAAGTACCAGCGAATCGTCCTGGATACGTTTCCGGGGTTGCAAAACCTGAAAATCGGTTCGATCACCTGCCGCGGGGGATACTCGCTGGCAGGTATGATAGAAAAAAAGAAGGTCCGGAATCTCAGAAAAATGATGTATCTTTCGCTGCTGATGGCCGACATTTTGGACCGGCTGCTATGGCGCATCCGACCCTACGAAAGGAAGCCGGGATCAGCGGACCGTTGGATGGAAACATCCCTGCAGGACATGGCCGGTGCGTTTGAAGTCCACGCTGCGGATAAAAACGTGGAAGCCATGCTCGATGTACTGGATGCAATCGTATGCAAGGGAAAGGATCTGATGGATCCCGGCATGGCGCGCAAACCGCGGATCGGGGTCGTGGGCGAGATTTACCTGCGGATGCACACCCAGGCCAACCAGGATTTGATCCGCAACCTGGAAAAACACGGTGCCGAAGTGGTCTGCGCATCGCTGGCAGAGTGGGTCAACTTTGTCAGTTACATAGAAAAGAGATCCGCCGCCACAAAGCTGCGGGTGAACCTGAAGCAGGGACGAATCGCCTCCCTGCGGGCCGATCTGAAACAGATGCTCGATGCAGGTCTGGAGCTTATTTACAGAGAATCCCGGCAGAAAAGCCTTTACCGCAGGGTATGGGCGCAGCTGGATGTGGCCGAAGACCATAAAATCGCTCATCTGGAACACACCCTGGCCACGGAGGATGTCTTTTCTTTTGACATCGACACCGAGGCTCCCTTGAGCATCGCCGGTATCATGGAATACGCCCGCAGCGGCTACGACGGTGTGGTGAACGTTTATCCGTTTACCTGCATGCCGGGCATGACCACGGCCGCCATCGCCAAGCCCATGATGGCCCAAACGGGAGTGCCGTATCTGGATGCCCCCTACGATGCCAGCGTCCAACCGGGCAGAGAAGCGGCCATCCGCACATTCATGTACCAGGCCCAGCAGCGTCAGCGATCTAAAGGCAGTCAAGCCTTGCAGTAGCGTCTCTGTATCCCCCCGAGAGGCCGCTGTTGGATTCTCTTGCATCAGTGCTTCGTTCTTATCCGAACCCTGCACCACAGCCAACGGGGTGGATTCGCACGCATGTACACTCCTGGTCTGCCGCCCCGTTGGTAGCTGCAATAATTTAATTTCGTCAATCCCATCCCGATACTTATTTGCAGTCACCCCCGCAACATCGGTTCTTGCCAATAAATTCAAAACCGGCTAATACCTGGATCCTGTGATGAACTGGTTGTGAAGTCGGCAATTTGGCATCCTGGAACACCCAACCGCTCGGGCAAAAGACAGTGCGAATCGACATTTCTGCAACGCGCAAGAATCCATATCGTTTGGTTCTCGCCCGTTGTGCTCGCCGCTGAGCGTTACAGTCAAAACGGGAGATCGTGGATATGGACCAACAGCAATTTCGAAAATACGGACACGAACTGGTCGACTGGCTGGCGGACTACATGCAGGAGGTGGAAAACTATCCGGTGGTCTCGACGGCAAAGCCGGGAGAGATCAAATCCCGTATCCCTTCGTCACCACCGTCGGCAAAAGAACCGATGGAGAACATCCTAACTGATTTTCGTAACCTGATCCTTCCCGGAATGACCCACTGGCAGCATCCGGGATGGTTTGCCTACTTTCCGGCCAATAACAGCCCGCCGTCGGTGCTGGCCGAACTGCTAACCGCCGGTCTTGGAGCCCAGTGCATGATCTGGCAGACTTCCCCGGCGGCGGCCGAACTGGAAGAAGCCGTTATGGAATGGCTGCAACAGATGCTGGCACTGCCGGAAGGGATGGCCGGTTGCATCCAGGACACCGCCTCCACCGCCACCCTTTGTGCGCTTCTGACAGCGCGGGAAAAAGCGACCGGATACGAATCCAACCGCATCGGGCTGCAAATGCCGCTGACGGTATACGCATCGGAGGAAACCCACTCCAGTATCGAAAAAGGGGTTAAAATCGCCGGCTTCGGCAGCAGGGCCTTACAACCGGTTGCCACCGACGACCACTTTGCGATGGTTCCGCGGGAGTTGGAAAAACAGATCGCCAGAGACAGGGAAAATGGTCTGCACCCTTGCTGCGTGGTGGCCACCATCGGCACCACCTCCTCCACGGCGATTGACCCCCTGGAAGATATCGGCCGGATCTGCCGCCGCCACAACATCTGGCTGCACGTGGATGCGGCCTTTGCCGGTACCGCTGCAATCCTTCCGGAAAAGCGCGCCATTTTGAACGGAATCGAATATGCGGATTCGTTTGTATTCAACCCCCACAAATGGATGCTGACCAATTTCGACTGCTCGGCCTACTTTGTCAGGGATCCCGGTGCCCTGATTCAGACATTTGAAATTCATCCCGAATACCTCAAGACCGGCAGCGATGCGGAGGTAAAAAACTACCGGGACTGGGGCCTCCAACTGGGGAGAAGATTTCGAGCCCTGAAACTGTGGTTTGTCATCAGAAGTTACGGTGTCGAGGGTTTAAGGGCCATGGTGCGCGAGCATTTGCGACTGGCGCAGCTTTTTGCCGCTTGGCTGAAAGACGATGCCCGCTTCGAAACGATGGCGCCGGTCAGCCTGAGCCTGGTCTGCTTTCGCCTCAACGACGGGCGACCGGAGCCAAAACTCCAGGAGCTCAATGCGGAGTTGTTGCGAAGAGTCAATGCAACGGGCAAGGTGTATGTAACCCACACCGCCCTAAAGGGAAAATACGTCCTGCGCATGATGGTCGGCCAGCGAACGACCGCAGAAAGGCACGTGCAGTCGGCATGGGAGATCATTAGGGAGAAAACGCAGGAGCTGCTGGCAGGAGAGTGAGACGTGCCTGCAACGCTGTCCAAATCTTCATTTTCAATCATGGAGCCTTATGGTTTCGTGCTGGTACTGGAGGACGGTCTGGACCGAGAATGCTTCCAAAGGAGGCTGTTTTGCCCGCAAATGCTGTTTGCTGCGCCGGCAGCTGCCTGGAGGCTTATTTGGACTGGAGCACCATCGAAGCGATTTCTTCGTTGACCCTTAGAGATTCATTCCCGGTGATCGGCGACCGTTATCGGATGGTTGCGGTCGTAGTACTTTGCGCACCGGATCCGTGAATTCCGATCATTTGTGATCGATCTTCAGACCCTTCAGGATGGCCAATCGCGGATCGCCGGTCCGGTTTTCACAATTGCACGCAGTTTCATTGAGATTCACGCCGCACTGCGGGCAGAGGCCTTTGCAGGTTTCGCAGCAGATCGGCCGCATGGGTATTGCCATGACGATTTCCGACTGCACGTCTTGCAGCAGATCGATCTGTTCTGCGGTGAAGGGAATCAGACCGATTTTCTCCGCCTGGAGCTCAACATCTCCGTCGCCGGCCGGTTCGATCTCTTCCGGTGGCCGGCGTATGTATGTGAGCGTAAAACCGGTACGCAGAACCGATTCAAATTCGATCAAGCACCGGTTGCAGTTCATTCGAACCGTTGCTGCAACTCGGCCCTCTACGGCCACCATCTCCCCCATCTGCTTGGCCCCCAGACGGATATCCAGCGGTTCGGCAAAAAGACAATCGCCCGCTGCGCTGATTTTTTCCAGCACGGGAAAATCCCTGATTCTCTTTTCAAAAGTGAAGGTCTGGATTTTCCCGCTCAGCTCTTCCAGATGGATGATCACGTTTGACCTCCGCTCGATTCGAAGCTATAGTGAACGCGATTTGATCCGGTGGAAACATGCCCTGTATCTGCAATGGTCGAATCGAACTGTGTATTCGGATGGTTCCCGTGTCAATCATAACGTCGATCACGGCGTTTGGCAAATCGGCGGCTGTGATCGGCTCCGACCAATCGGTTCCGCTGACACGTCCGGTGCCGTAAAGGAAAAATATCAATGACAAGCTTTGAAAAAAAGAAACCGCCGGTACCAGAAAGTCGCTCGGCAGCCGCATCGGAAAAAATCGAAGGGCCGGCGGCTCCATCGAATTTCATCCGCACCATCATCGATGAAGACATGAAAACCGGCAAGTGGGACGGCCGCGTGATGACGCGCTTTCCCCCGGAGCCAAACGGGTACCTGCACATCGGGCACGCCAAATCGATCTGCCTGAATTTTGGACTGGCCGGCGACTACAACGGGCAGTGCAACCTGCGCTTCGATGACACCGATCCGAGCAAGGAAAGTATGGAATACGTGGAGTCGATCAAAGAGGATGTCCGCTGGTTGGGATTCGACTGGCAAGATCGCGAGTTCTATGCCTCGGATTATTTCAAGCGCCTCTACGAATACGCGATAACGCTGATCAAAGCCGGCAAGGCCTATGTGGACGATCTCAGCCCGGAACAGACCCGCGAATACCGCGGCACCCTGACTCAACCGGGAAAGAACAGCCCCTACCGCGACCGTTTGGTGGCGGAAAACCTGGATCTGTTCTCCCGAATGGCAGCCGGCGAGTTTGAAGACGGTGCGCGTGTTCTGCGGGCCAAGATCGACATGGCCTCCCCCAATTTGTTGATGCGAGACCCGACCCTGTATCGCATCAAGCACGTGTCACATTACCGAACGGCAGACCGATGGTGTATCTACCCGATGTATGATTTTACCCACTGCCTGTCCGACTCAATAGAAGGAATCACCCACTCGCTCTGCACCCTGGAGTTTGAAATCAACCGCGAGCTATACGACTGGGTGCTCGCGACGCTCGGAGTTTATCACCCGCAGCAGATTGAATTCGCACGGCTGAACCTTTCCTATACGGTGTTAAGCAAGCGCAAACTCATCGAACTGGTGGACAGCGGTTTGGTCGAGGGGTGGGACGATCCGCGCATGCCGACAATTTCCGGAATCCGGCGTCGAGGATATACACCGGCCGCCATTCGCCATTTCTGCGAACGCATCGGGGTAGCTAAAGCCAACAGCACGGTGGATATCGCCTTGTTGGAACACAGCGTTCGAGAAGAACTGAACCAAAGCGCCCGGCGCGTGATGGCGGTGCTCAAACCGCTAAAGGTTGTGATTACCAATTATCCTGAAGATCAGGAGGAAGCGCTGGAGGCCCAAAACAATCCCGAAGATCCGTCTGCCGGAACTCGTCAAATCCCCTTTTCCCGTATACTGTACATCGAGCGGGACGACTTCCGCGAGGAAGCTCCCAGAAAGTGGTTCCGGCTTGCCCCCGGGCGGGAAGTCCGACTGAAGCACGCCTATTACATCACCTGCAACGATGCGCTAAAAGACGAGGCGACCGGTGAGGTGGTCGAGCTTCACTGTACCTACGATCCGCAAACCCGCGGTGGTTGGTCCCAGGACGGTCGCAAGGTCAAAGGAACCCTGCACTGGGTATCCGCCGCACACGCCGCAGCGGTCGAGGTGCGTCTCTACGACCATCTGTTTAGCGCAAAAGACCCCAACGACG
>JAHEIV010000111.1 GCA_024639205.1 Deltaproteobacteria bacterium
CGATTCCATAAACGACGGTTTCGCCAAAGGTGTAGTCGCGCTCGACCATAAACAGAGAGGCCCCGAGGATGGCGCAGTTGACGGTGATCAGCGGCAGGAAGACCCCCAGGGCCGTGTAGAGGGCCGGGGAATAGCGGTCGATAATCATTTCCAGTGCCTGAACGATGGCTGCAATGGTTGCAATAAAGAGCACCAGCTTGAGAAAACTCATGTTCAAACCGGGCAAGCCGGCCCAGGCCAGTGCACCGGGCGCCAGCAGAAAGCTGTAGATCAACCAGTTGACCGGTGTGGTGATGGTCAGAACAAATATGACTGCAACACCCAATCCTGCGGCCGTCTGCATGTTTTTGGAAACCGCCAGAAAAGAGCACATCCCCAGAAAGTAGGCCAGCAGGATGTTGCCTACGAAAACCGAGTTGAGGCCGATGCTGATCAAGTTTTCCATATTCACCGGTTTTTCTTCAGCAGGGTGTGTTCGAGCCAGACAAACAGGCCGATCACGATAAAGGCCCCTGGCGCCAGCACCATCAGGCCGTTGTTGGTGTATCCGATCTGATAGAGTACATCCGGGATGACCGCATAGCCGAAGAGTTTGCCCGAGCCGAGCAGTTCCCGCAGAAATGCAACGCCCATCAGGATGGAACTGTAACCGATGCCGTTGGCGATGCCGTCCATGAAGGATCGAAACGGCGGATTCGAAAGGGCAAAACCTTCCGCACGGCCCAGCACGATACAATTGGTGATGATCAGGCCAACGAAGACCGACAGCTGCTTGCTGATGTCGTACAAAAAGGCCTTGAGAATTTCATCGGCGATGATCACCAGGGTAGCGATGATGGCCACTTCGGCGATAATTCGGATGTTGCGGGGGATCAGACGCCGGAGAATCGAGATGATCATGCTGGAAAAGGCCACCACCAGGGTCAGGGCAACACTCATCACAAGGGCGGTCTGCAGCTGAACGGTGACCGCCAGGGCCGAGCAGATGCCCAGGATCTGCTTGGATATCGGGTTGGCCTCCCACAGGGCGAAGACAATATCCCGGTAGGATTTAGTCTTTCGCAGGGCGGTAAGGGATTTGGTGATCGTTCCGTTCATGTCTGTCCCATTTTACCAAGCAGTCGCGTCAAGAACCGGTTTTATCCGGCGGACGGATATTGGCCGGATTGTTGCGAAATTTGATCGACACCGGTTCGTATTGCTCCAGGATCTGGCGGATGCCCGCGGTCAGGTACTTGCCGGTCAGCGTTGCGCCGCTGATTCCGTCAACGTAGTGCGGTCGGTTTTGCTTGGGAATCACCTGCTCGACCGCACCTTTGGCGATTCCAACGGAAACGAACTCGCCCGCCTGGTCGACGATTTGTTTTCCGATCCAGTTTTTCTGAAACCAGCGCTTCTCGATTTCACCACCGAGGCCCGGCGTTTCCGAGTGTTTATAGACGGTAAAACCGGCCACCGTCGAACCATCAGCCTCAAGGGCCAGATACCCCAATATGCGACCCCACAGACCCCGGGAGTTGATGGGGATGATATAAGCTTCGATGCCCCCGTCTTTTACATGGACGTACACCGGCAGTGACTGCTCGCCGCGATTATTCTCTTCGATCAGTTGTCCGGTCGGATCGACCCAAAGGGGTTTGATCGACTCGCCGAACAATTTTTCGACCCCTTCCGGATCGATTTTTTGACCGGGATCGATAAGGCCCACCGATTGTAAGATGTTCTTGTGCTTGTCGATGAGGATGTTCTGCTGCTGGAAACGTTGCAGACCGGTCGATGCGGTGGTGAGCAGCAGGCTGACAACAACGCACATCACCGCGGCAAAGACCACGGATTTCAGTCGATCAGACATTGGGGATGCGTTTCCTCAACCGGAACTTGGTTTCAATATGATCCAGCAGCGGTGCGAAAAGATTCATAAAAAGAACCGCCAAACCGACGCCTTCGGGAAAAGCCGGATTGAACACCCGAATCAGCACGGTCAACACACCGCAGCCGAAACCGAACACCCAGCGGGCACCGTTCATGTGGGCGGCCGACACCGGATCGGTGGCCATGTAGGCGTAAGCGAACATCGAGCCCCCGATAATCAGGTGATAAAAGGGGTTCAACGAGAGAAACGGCATGGAGCTCTCTGTGGCCACCAGGTTGAGCAGCAAGCCGGTTGCCAGGGTGCCCAGGATGCAGCCGAAAATAATGCGGTAGTTGGCAATGCCTAATATAATCAAAAATGCGGCGCCGGCAATGCCCAGCAAAGCAGTCGTGCCGCCGATGCTTCCCGGGTAATATCCAAGCAAAAGCTTCCAGAATCCATACCCGCTGTCGAGCAGCGCATTGTGAACATCTCCCAATTTTTCCACGGTGGCCGAAACCGACAGCGGGGTGGCGCCGGTGAACCCGTCTACGGGCACCTGGCGCCCGTGAAGCAAGGCCGTCCAGACGGCATCTCCGGAGATCTGGACGGGGTAGGCGAAATAAAGAAAGGCCCTGCCGGTCAGGGCCGGATTGAGAAAGTTTCTGCCGGTGCCGCCGAAGATCTCTTTGCCGATGACGATTCCGAAGGATATGCCCAGTGCCACCTGCCACAGCGGAATGGTCGGGGGCAGCGTCAACGGAAACAGGGCGCAGGTGACAAAGAGCCCTTCACTGATCTCGTGCCGGCGAACGACCGCAAAAATGGTCTCCCACATAAATCCGACAGCGTAGGTGACCACAACGATCGGCACCACATATTTCAAGCCGGTCCACACCACGCTGAAGAGGTCGATGGGCAGCCCGGAAGCCAGATGGGCCTGGTAGCCGGTATTGAAAACGCCGAAAGCATAATGCGGCAGCAGGGCGACGATCACCAGCAGCATGTAGCGTTTTACATCGAGATGATCGCGCACACTGGGTGTGTTGCGCGTCACCCGGGCAGGGGCAAAAAAGACCGATTCGATCGATTCGAAAAACGGGTACCATCTTTCAAACCGGCCGCCCTTCTCGAAATGTTTTCTATGGGAATCGAAAAATTTTTCTATTGGATTCATACCTTCGACTGTTCGATATAATAATCCGCTCTGGCTTTTCGCAGGGTTTGCGCCAGTTCGATTTTCGAAGGACAAACATAGGAACACAGCCCGCACTCGACGCAGTCGAGCAAACCGTGCTCAAGAGATTCTTCCACCTCGCCGGCCAGGACCGCCTTGTAGGCAAATTGAGGAAAAATATCCACCGGGCAGACCTGTGCGCAATAGCCACAGGCGATGCAGGCGCGGTCACCGCCGTGAATGTTGCAGTCGTAGACCAGCTCTGCTTTGCTCAGCTTCGAGGCAAACGCTCTCGAATAACTCGGCCGGCGGAATCCGGGACGGAAAAGTCCCAGCAGCTCACCCTTGCGGTTACCTTCCGGCAACAGATTGACGGCACTTTCGAAAAAACCGAGGTAGGTCCCATCCGATCCCGTAAATCCGGTCAGCACTCCGCCCTGGATGTGGCGAAGGTTTGCATCTTTCGTGCGGCCGCCGGTGATGGCTGCCAACGGCACCCCCAGACGCGTCAGAAAGTGTTTTCGCGTTGCTGCCGCCGGACCGGCGAGTACGATGTTTCTTTCGGTCGGGTAGGTGCCGGTTTTCAGCAGATGGGCCAGCAGCAGGACATCCTGCCCGGCGATGTACCAGGCGCGATTTAGCTCCGCAGATTTTTTTATCCGATACAGGATTACACCCGGGTCATGAGCCGGATAGCGGCCGGCGTAGCGCAGGGTGACCAGCGTAGACAGGCGGCTGGGAAGGGAATTTCCGGTAGCCGGAGCGCAGACATGCACCTGCGGAGCCAGTCGGCGCAGCGCTTTCAAGCCATACTCGAAGAGTGTCTCTTTTCCGGCCAGGTAGACTTGCGGAAGGGGCTGAAACGGTTCCAGGCTGCCAAGGCTGACGATTATCAGCGGCGGCGCTGTGTCCATCCGTGCGTAGTCGCGATAGGGCAACTCCCGAATCAGCGGCCACAGCCCTCCGGTGAGGATAGCATCGATCAACCGGTCACGCGGGATGGTCTCCAGCTCCGATTCGGTGATGCGCTCGAACATCACCGGTTCTTCCTTGGCATCTCGTTCGATTACGATCTCTTGTATGACGCGCCGCGGACCAAAGTTGATCTCTGCGATGCGGCCGGCACCGGGGGAAAGGAACCGAACGGACGCATTGCGTTTGTCTTCCATAAGGGGTGCGCCCAGTTGAACGGTCTGGTCGACAGCAACCGACAAGCGTGGTTTGACGAAGGGAATGTGCTCCGGCACAAGGGCCAGGCGCGCAGGTTCCGGCAGGCTTTCGACATCCGCCGAAGGGCGACCGCCGAGGTTCAGATTGTATCCATTGGGAATCCGGATGGTATTCATCGAAAAGCCTGAAATATGAATCGTGCCGATCGTTGCAAACAGATGCGGTGATTGATGGACTGCTTATCACTTTTGATTCCCCATATCAACAGCGGTTTCACATCCGGCGCGATCCACAGATCCCGCTGCTCCTGCCAGAGACGTTCTTTCCGCTTCTGCTTCCCGGCAGTCGGGTTCAGCGCAGCGAAAATTTACAGCGGGCAATGACATGCCAGATGCGGTGGTAAATTCTCGCTTGACTTTCGCCGGACTTAATATCATTTTAACTTTACATGAATAACGCGGAAAGAGGGATAAAATGAGCGAAACGATCGAGAAAAAGCAGCTTTGCAAGTGCGAAAACTGCGGGAACGAAGCTGAAATGACCTTTGTGTGCACGCTTCCGGATGCAGACGTAGAAACGGAACCGAAGCCGGAACCGAAGCCGGAACCGAAGAAAATCCCGGAGCAGGTCAAGGGAACCGCGACCTGCACCAGTTGTGGAAATGAAGCGGACATGTGGATTGACCTCTGAATCCAGTGGAATTGAACTGCTGTGAAGGGGGAACCGGAAGCTGTGGCGAAGCCCGTCGCAAGGCTCAGCTCGGAAACCTGACACCATTGACGCAGGCGGTCGCAGATTTTTGATGATTCGGTTCTTTGGGAGGATAAAAAGCCGACAGACAGGAGGATGGGCATGGAAGAACAACAAAAGATCCTGAACACAGGGTTGCGCGGCGTAACGATTGCCAGCACCCGCATCAGCGACGTGGACGGCAACGCCGGGCGCCTGATCTACCGCGGTTATCTCGTGCAGGATCTGGCCGACCGCGCCAGCTTCGAAGAGGTGGCACACCTGCTGATTTATGAACGGTTGCCGGGCGAAAAGGAACTCGAACAATTTCGATCGCGGTTGGCGGCCGAGCGGCACATACCCGACGAGATGGTGGCAGCACTGAAAACCCGTCCGTCCGGTGCACTGCCGATGGATATCCTGCAGGCCGGAGTGTGCATGCTGGCCGACCACGATCCGGATATCAGAGAACAGAGCCGGGAAGCCTCCGACCGGATGGCAGTGCGGCTGATCGCAAAGTTTCCGGTACTGCTGGCAGCCTGGGAACGGGTTCGCACCGGAAAGCCGGTGGTTTCGCCCCGGACCGATCTGGGGCATGCGGCGAATTTTCTGTACATGATGGGTGGCGAGGAACCCGACGATGAAATCGCCCATTTCATGGATGTGGCCCTGATACTGCATGCCGAACATTCTTTTAATGCCTCCACCTTTTCAGCGAGGGGAGTGGCTTCCACCCGGGCGCACATGTATGCTTCCGTGTCGGCGGCAGTCGGATCTTTATCGGGCGATCTTCATGGCGGTGCGAATGTGCGGGTGATGCAAATGCTCGAGCGCATCGGGTCGGTGGACGCGGTGGAGCAGTACGTAAACGATGAGCTGGATGCGGGACGGGTGCTGTTCGGGCTGGGACACGCGGTTTACAAGACCGACGACCCCCGGGCACACATCTTAGCGCCCATGTCGGAGAAGATGTGCACGCGCATCGGCGAGCCTCAATGGCATGCCATTTCCAAGAAACTGGAACACAAAGGCAAGGAAATTTTCAAGCAGCGAAAAGGGATCGATATATACACCAATGTCGATTTTTACAGCGCTTCGCTGTATTACGCCATGGGGATCCCCATCGACTTTTTTACACCGGTTTTTGCCGTATCCCGGGTGGCCGGCTGGACGGCCCACGTGATTGAAGAGCAGTTTGCGGGTGCGGCCCAGAAACCGGCCCTGTACCGGCCCGAGTCGGACTACATCGGGGACTACTGCGGTCCGGAAGAGTGCACGTTTGTGCCTCTGAAAGAGCGTTGATCGACGCCCCGCAGTAGCATGCCATAAAATGCGAATCAGTCAGAAAAACAGGGAGGGCGATCGTCTCGCCTCTCCCTGTTTCTTTATGAGTGTGAGATCAAATCGACCGACCCAGGCGCGCCCATCTGAGCTGGCCGCTCATTTGGATCAAAAGCGAGGCCAACGGCGGCCTTACGATCCTGTTTGTAGGCTTTTGATTTTTGGTGGTGCAAGCCAAGAACAGAAGCATCGAGCCCCACTTCTGCCGTTGCGTCGGTTTTAATGATGAAATCGTGAAACCGTGTTGCAGATTTGGGGAATATCCGCCCTTGTGCCGGCAACGGTCCGGTTTTTATCCCGACGCCACAGCGGGTAGGATCTGTTTCGACCGCTGCGAGCGATTCATCAGTCGATCCGGTCGATAGCGATGTGGACTCTTCGATTGTTGGCTTTGGACTTCTCATCCTGACGGTTATCGACAGGCTTTTCCCGGCCGTAGCTGACGGCAGCCATGCGCTCTGGTTCAATTCCCGCCTCGATCAGAAATGATTTCGCACTGCCCGCTCTGCGATCGCCGAGGGCGAAGTTGAACTCGTCACTACCGGGTTCATCACTGTGTCCCTGCAGGACCACATTCACGGAAGGATTTGCAAGAAGCCACAGTGCCTTTTCTCTGAGAAGCTGGCGGGCATCGGAACTCAATGACCAGCTTCCCTTTTCGAAGTAAACGTCATCAGACACCAACATTTCCCAGCCCGCCGGAAGCGCGTCTGACGTAGAAACTTCCTCCGGCGGGGCTTCCGCGGCAGGAGTCGGCTTCATGTCGGTTTTCGCTGGTTTTGCTCCACAGGAAAAGGTCAAGACCAGGCATGCACCGGCTGTAAGGCAAAGGGCCGTCATGATCCATCTACTTCGCATCTCGTCCTCCTTATCGACATCGTACCGCGCAGATCTGCAGTTTCACCGGCTACCAATTCGCGGTATGGACCGATGGTCGTTCCAGGTTGGATCACGGACATTCAACCAGTTGATTTGCATTCTTGATGCATAACGCGTCCAGAGAATGCCGTTTCCGCAATGTTGTAATAGCAGAAAAACCTCAGGATCTCAATTCATTAAAAGAAAAGGAACGGGTGTGAATATTGGTTGCCCCATCAGGGGTTGATTTCGGCGGGGAGGCACCTCAAGCCGCTTCAGCGTACCTTGAGTTGCTGGCCCGGGTAGATCGTCGCTTTATCATCCAGCTGGTTGGCCCTGCGCAATTCTTCCAGACTCATGCCGTAACGACGGCTTATGGAATAAAGGGTCTCCCCGGCACTGACGGTGTGAAACTTCGTTTCTGCTGCGGCTTCCGGAGTGGATGCCGGTGGTGTTGAGGTCCGCTCTTTTACCGTGCTTTTTGAGGCCTGTTCTTTGACAGTCGGAGATGTCACGGCTTCTGCCTGCTGTAGCCCGGAAAGCTCTTTGGCTACGATGTCCATTCGCAAACTGATGGCGGTTTCAAATCGGTCGAGCCGGTCGACGGCGGTCATGAATTTCTGCCCGTGGCCTTCCAGGGTCATCACACGCTCGTTGATTCCGCTGAGTCGCGCAATGCGGTCCTCCAGCTGCTCGATCCGATGTTCGAGCAGTTTCAATTTCTTTGCGGTTGGCTGGCCCCGAGGCCATTCCCAGAACCAGACCGTTATCATACCCACCACCACCAGTGCGGCGGCGATGACGGCGAACAACAGTGCCGACAACGATTTCTTGCGGGATCTTGTGTGGGCGGTCGGTTCCTCCTGAGGATCCTCGTCTGCCATGTCCCCTGAAGAACTGTCGTAGTATTGTTCTTCCATCTTCGGGCTCCCTGTCTCAACCCGCAGGTTTCGTGGTGAATATCATTTCGCCAATCTGAAAAATAAACACAAAATCGAAGTGTTATAAACTTAACTGAGCGGAGGAGGTTCGTGAAATAAGCGGATTATGATTTATTCGGGGGAACCGGCACCTCCATCGGGTGCGAGCTGCGCAATCCATTCATCCAGCACGACCAGGTCCAGCAGACCGATTTCCGTCTGGCTTGCCGATCTGGTCCACTGCTCGATCAGCTTTTGTTCCTGAGCCTCCCGGCTCTTCGCAACGATTGTTGATGGCATCGGCAGAT
>JAHEIV010000112.1 GCA_024639205.1 Deltaproteobacteria bacterium
AGCAATTACTCCCGGGCGTATTTGCGCCATCTTTACATGGCGCGGGAACTGCTGGGCTATCGGCTCAACACCATCCACAACGTACACCATTTCGTTCACCTGATGGCACAGATGCGCACGGCCATTGAAAGAGACGAATTCGAATCTTTTCGAAGCGAATTTTACCGTCGTCCGCGGTCTTGAAACCGGTCGCCGGATGATGCTCGGATCGACCGTGCCGGAGCAATGGAGCTGGAAAAGTTAAAAATTGTGGCTATGTTTGGAAAAACATGTTTACACATGTCGCTTCAGACGATATCGATACAAAGACACGAACCCGGATCCTGCAGCAGGGATCCAGTACCGAGTGCCGAGGAGGAATCGAAATGAAAGAACAAGTCGAAAATGCCCTCAAAAAAATCCGTCCGCTCCTTCAAAGAGACGGAGGAGATGTGGAGCTGGTTGAAGTAGTAGAGGGTGTGGTAAAAGTGCGCCTGCAGGGAGCCTGTGCCGGCTGCCCGATGTCCCAGATGACCATCAAAAACGGTATCGAACGATTGTTGAAACAGGAGATACCCGAAGTCGAATCTGTGGAATCGGTTTAGATTCAGGGAAAGGACCTGCAGATGAAGATATTGAAAATCGATCACCTGGGGATTGCCGTAAACAGCATCGAAGACGGTAAAAATTTCTGGTCGGATGTGCTGGGGCTTGCTTTCGAGGGTGCCGAGACGGTTGCCGAGCAGAAGGTGACCACCGCCTTTTTCCCGGTCGGAGAAAGCGAAGTGGAACTGCTGGAATCGACGTCTCCGGACGGACCCGTCGCCAAATATATCGAAAAACGGGGTCAGGGAATTCAGCACATCGCTTTCCGGGTAGAGGACATCGAAGCTGCCTTGGCGGAACTCAAAGAAAAAGGGATCCAGCTGATCGACGAAAAACCCCGGCTCGGTGCCGGTGGCGCCAAAATCGCTTTTCTGCACCCGAAGGCCACCGGCGGTGTCCTGGTGGAACTCTGCCAGCGGTAATTCCAGGGGAAAGCGACTGCGGCATCTGGTTGGTATACATTGCTGCATCGGAGGTGGGCAGCGAAGCCTAAATGAGAGCCGATGATGTGTGAGCCTTTATCCGCTGCTGAAAGCAGCAGATGAATCCGAACGTAGAGGCGCCGATTTGAAAGGCAAAACGATCGAAGAACTGCAGATCGGCCTATCCGCCCGTTTCTCGAAAACGATCACGGAAGCGGACGTATATTTGTTTGCCGGGATTACCGGCGATCTCAACCCGGCCCATGTCGATGAGGAATTTGCGAAAAATTCGTTTTTCAAAACCCGGATCGCCCACGGCATGCTGACGGCCGGGTTCATTTCCACCATTATCGGGACGATGCTCCCCGGGCCGGGATCGATTTACATCCGCCAGGAAGTCAATTTCCTAAAGCCGGTTCGGATCGGCGACACGGTGACCGCAACCGCCGAAGTGGCAGAGGTGATGGCCGAAAAGAAACGCGTTCGGCTCAACACCTTTTGCACCAACCAGAACGGGGAGGTTGTACTCGATGGTCTGGCCATCGTCAGCCCCCCCAGACGTTCTTTTCCCTCCTGAGCAAACCTTACAGGGTCTGCCTTTCCGCCAAAACGGGATTCACCCGGAACACTTCCTTCTGTAAATCACCCATTCAACGGAGGCTGTATGAAATCTGAAGATACCGTTACGAAATTGACTGACAGGATGCTGCAAGGGAAGCTGGCGCCCTGGAAAGCGGAAGAAGCCGCCCTGGAAGACGGTCTGACAGCACCGGAGAACATCACGGCCGGTGCTGCAGCCCGGCGTTCTTTTATTGAAGCCAAGAGCGGTCAACGGTTCCGGCATATCGTCTTGCCGGATCAGCCCTACCACACGGCCTACCGCTGCCCCAACGACCAAAGCCTGTGGACCCTGGCCGCAGAAGACACCCATATCCGCTGCGGGATGTGCGACACGCCACTGGAGGCGCTCCCTGAAGCGCAGCGCCACAAACCATTGGTCAACAACTACATCGGCGGCATCGAAGACTATTACAGCTATGCCGGTGAGGTCACGGTCGGCGGTGACGTGAAGAAAACCTTTCAGAATATTCTTTGCTGGGGCCCTGGTGTCGGTCATCTCGGTATCAGTGTCGGATGCTTCAAACTCAACAAATACGGACCGATTGAAGTGCAGGTTTCGGATTGGGGGATCGCAGCCCGTAATTTGTCGTTTGTGTTCGATACCGAAGGAGATCGCGAAAAAGCCAAGAAAATCATCCAGAAGAAACTTCCCGATGTCCTGCCGAAGATCACCCGGGATCATCTGTCCGAATGGGGCGGTGAAATCGTTGATGTCGACTTTCTGTACAAGCAGCACCACGGTGATCGAATTTTGCACTGCTGTTTTTATTCGCGCTTTGAGAATCATCGCGGGCATGGACAGACCTCTCATGCTGCCGGTAGCGCAAAACTGATTTTCGATGACCTCTTAAAAGAAAACGGGATCGCCTGTCGGCTTTCGGTGGTTGGAATGGGCAGGGATGGCGATCTGAAGCCTTCTCCGCGAAATCGGCGCGGCCGGTATGTGTCTGCCCAGCAGGCCATCCCGGTTTCGGAATATGAAAAGAGCATCGGCCGTTCCATTGAAGAATTTTTCAGTTACATCGAGTTGGACCGCCAGGGCGTAACCGAGGAGATTGGATGGCCGGTTTACACCGGGATGGGCGGAGAAATCATTCCTGCATTTTATCGAACGATGAAAAACAATCCCAGGCCCTATCTGGTTTCCTGTTTTCAGAAGGTGTATGCTACCATCCGCGGCAACGACCTGATATTCGGGGTGGAGCTGCCAAACGTGGAAGTCGGCATCACCTCGAGCCCGGAAGGCATCATCCCGCCGATGGCACGGGAGGCGTTGCGGATTTGCGGCATTACCAGCGCCAGGGAATTTGCCGCGGCCCTGGCAGCGGTTACCCTGGGCGGCGAATTCAATTTCGCCACCCTTCACGTTCAGGAAAGGATGTACACCGGCCGGTAAATGGAACACACGTGCCGAAAACCATCCATCCAGGCCGATGATGGCGCCATTCCCGCTTTTTTCTGTCTTCCCACGGGAAAGGGTCGATTTCCCGCTGTGATCGTATTGCACGGCAGCGACGGTTTCAAATCCAATCACGCTGAATATGCCGAGAATCTCTGCCGGGAAGGTTTCGCAGTGCTCGTGCCGACATGGTTCGGGGGGAAGTCCCCCCGGAGGCATTGGGATGAGGTCCGCGCATCGGACCTGCTGCGTGCAGCCGCGTGGCTAAGAAGCCGTGCCGGCGTTTACCCGGACCGCATCGGCTGTTTGGGTTTTAGCCGCGGTGGAGGACTGGCACTGATATTCGGTGCCCTGCTGCCGGAAACCAGGGCGATCGTCAACTATTTCGGGCTCACTGCCTGGAGGGGCGGCCTGGAAGAATTCGCGCACCTGCCGCTAAACGAAAATGATCCTTTTGATTTTGTGGGGAAGATCCCCTGCCCGGTTATTTCCTTCCACGGGGATCAGGACAACGTTGTTCCCGTGGAAAATACGTACCGGCTGGACGATGCCTGTCGACGATTCGGCGTAGATCACCGCTATTTTATCTATCCTCGTGTAAATCATTCCTTTGTCTGGCCCGGAGACAAGTACAACGAAAGCGCTCGGATGGATTCCTGGCAAAGGGCGCTAGCGTTCTTACAACATCTGTTGGTGAGTTCGCAGGCTTTTCAGTGAATACTGTTTACCCTCGCGATCCCAGCCGCAGGCCCCCGTGCACGTAAAA
The DNA here is from genome assembly GCA_024639205.1 of Deltaproteobacteria bacterium. GTDB lineage: Bacteria > Desulfobacterota > Desulfobacteria > Desulfobacterales > SG8-13 > SG8-13. The sequence goes on from JAHEIV010000112.1 coordinate 3,794, forward strand.
TACTTCCCCGGCCAGTGCCTCGTTGCGGTACAGCTCGACAACCAGGGATGCCACCTCCTCGGGCTGGATCAGGCGCTTGATGGGCACATCCTGCAGGATGTTATCGAGGGCCTTCTGGTTCATCCCCTCCAAGATCGGTGTGGCACAGTAGCCGGGTGCGATGGCAGCGCAGCGGATCTTGTCGGAAACCCCCCGGCGGAAAAATTCGGCGGTCAGCACCTTTGGCATCACCGACACGGCGGCCTTGGTGGATGAATAGTTTATCTGACCGGCAGTGCCCAGCGAACCCGTGGATGAGACCAGGCAAATCAGTCCCCGGCAGCCGTTATTGATCATACGCTCGGTGCACTCCCGTACGGTCAGAAACACACCGGTTAGATTGATGTCCACAACCTTTTGAAACTGCGCCAGGGACATCTTTTTCGTGACCTTGCCCGTGTCGCGATCCGGGACAACCATCAATCCGTCCATGATGATACCGGCAAACGGTGCTACCAGGTTGATCCGTCCGAATGCCGAAATGGCCGTATCCGCCAGGCGGGCACTGTCTTCCTCGCTGGTGACGTCGCAAACGACGGTGGCCGTATCACCGCCGATCCGATCCTTTGCCGCGGCTAGCGCCTCTTCTGCAATGTCGCCGATGACAACCTTGCCCCCCTGCTGCGCCCAGTATTGCGCCACGGCCAGCCCGATGCCGCTGGCTCCTCCGGTGATGACTGCCACGGAATCCTTGATTTCCAGCATAGCCCTCTCCTCCTTTTGCCCGACATTCGGTAAACGATACCGAATCGATAAATGCAAACTCCATACCATAGAGAGGGACAAAAACCACACGAAATTCATTGCATAGGGCATCGTTTTTGCAGGAAATGATCGCATCGTCCAACCGAACCGATCGGCATCGATCGGTGGACAGCAAATACGCACTGGTTTGGTGAAGATCGAAAATCATTGCGGACGATCACCGAATGCGGCGAAGATGCCCGATAAGAGCAGAAAAGGAGGTGGCCCATGAGCACGGAGCGTTCGCGTCCGGAAGAGGATCACATTCATCCGGTGCTTTCCTCATTACCGCCGGAACGGGCAAAGAAAGGCAAAATCGTTGCAGCCGAAGAGGCGGTGCGCCTGATCCGCGACGGCGATACGGTCGCCACCGGCGGGTTTGTCGGGATCGGCTTTGCGGAGGAGCTTGCCGTCGCCCTGGAATCCTATTTCTTGGCCCACCGGAAGCCGCGGGACCTGACCCTGATCTATGCCGCCGGGCAGGGGGACGGGGCCGAAAGGGGGTTGAATCACCTGGGGCATGAAGGGTTGGTCCAGCGGGTGATCGGAGGTCACTGGGGCCTGGTCCCCAAGCTGCAGAAGCTGGCTTTTGAAAACAAAATCGTGGCCTACAATCTTCCCCAGGGGGTCATTTCCCATATGTACCGCGATATCGCCGCTCACAAGCCGCGGACCATCACCACCGTCGGGATGGGCACGTTCGTCGACCCGCGCCTGGGCGGGGGAAAGCTCAACGCGCAGACCACCGAGGAGATCGTCGAGCTGGTTCAATTCGATGGCAAAGAGTATCTAGCCTACAAAACCCGTCCCATCCAGGTGGCGCTGCTGCGCGGCACCACCGCCGACACCGACGGAAACGTCACCATGGAGAAAGAAGCCCTGACCCTGGAGTCGCTGGCCATTGCCACAGCCGCCAAAAATTCCGGCGGCTTTGTCATCGTCCAGGTGGAGCGGATTGCCGAACGGGGCACCCTGAATGCCCGCCAGGTGAAAATCCCGGGAATCATGGTCGACTGTGTGGTGGTCGCCCGGCCGGAGAACCACTGGCAGACCTTTGCCGTGCAGCACAACCCCGCATTCAGCAGCGAGGTGCGGGTTCCCATGCAGTCGATCGATCCCATGCAGATGGGCCCGAGGAAAATCATTGCCCGACGGGCGGCCTGCGAGCTGAAGACCAACAGCGTGGTGAACCTGGGTATCGGCATGCCGGAAGGAATTGCCAATATCGCCAACGAAGAGAAAATTCTCGATTATATCACCCTGACGGCCGAGCCGGGGGTGATCGGTGGCGTGCCCGCCGGGGGGTTGAACTTCGGGGCGGCGACCAACACCGAGGCGGTCATCGATCAACCCAACCAGTTTGATTTTTACGATGGCGGCGGGTTGGACATGGCTTTCCTGGGGCTGGCGCAGGCAGACCGGGAAGGCAATCTGAATGTGAGTAAATTCGGCCCGAAGCTGGCCGGTGCCGGAGGATTCATCAACATCAGTCAGAATGCCAAGAAAGTGGTCTTTGTGGGCACCTTCACCGCCGGTGGGTTGAGCGTATCCCTGCAGCAGGGCCGGCTGCACATCGAGCAGGAAGGCCGGATCAGAAAGTTTGTCGAACAGGTGGAGCATGTGACCTTCAGCGGCGAGTATGCCCGCGCCAACCGGCAGCCGGTGCTGTATGTCACCGAGCGCTGTGTATTGGCACTCACGCACCGGGGTATGGAACTGGTGGAGATTGCCCCGGGAGTCGACCTGGAAAAAGACGTGCTGGCTCAAATGGAATTTGGTCCCATCGTTTCCGACAGTCTGCAACCGATGGATGCCCGGATTTTCCAGCCGGATCCGATGGGTTTGACCGACGATCTGCTGACACTGAAGCTGGAGGACCGGTTTACCTACGATTCGGCTGAGAATCTTTTTTTCGTCAATTTCGAACGGTTTACGGTCGATTCCAGCCAAACCGTCCAGGCCGTCAAAGATGCGGTGGAACGACTGCTGGCCCCGCTGAAAAGCAGGGTGTACACCATTGTCAATTACGACAATTTTCGCATCGCGCCCGAGCTGGTGGACGAGTACACGGACATGGTCAAATACCTGGTGGATCATTACTACTCGGGCGTCACCCGCTACACCACCAGCGCATTTTTGCGGTTGAAGCTCGGAGATGCGCTGCGCAGGCGGGACGTGGCACCGCATATTTACGAAAGCAGCGCCGAGGCCCGGATGGCGCTAAAGCAGAGTTAAATAGCCGCTGGTTCATGGCCGATGGGCGGTTGGAAAGGCGACGGGCGCCCCCGGCTTTATCCAGCTATCGCTGACGAAAAGCACGGGCCGCAAATCCTTTCTCCACAGCCCACCGCGGATCGTTGGCCAACTGCATTGCGCGACGAAGATTCTTTCGGGCGAAGCGGTCCATGTGTATCAATATTGATACACATGGTGCAAGCGCCGGCAAAATTTGTGAACAGTTTTCAGTAGGATTTTCAAACGGACGAAAATCGAAGGTCAGCTGGAAAGGGCTTTTCTAAAAAGTATTTCATTTCGAGATCTCATGATCATGATCATAATTAGCGCTGCTGAAACCACTTCGTGAAACAGGTGGGTTATGCCGGTTGCAGTGCTAACCCGTGCTTTTTCATCTTCTTGTACAGCTGGGTCCGGTGAATGCCGAGCAGGTCGGCCGCCCTGACCTTGTTGTAGCCGGTTTCCTCCAGGGCCTGGGTGATCGCTTTTTTTTCCGCCATGGACTGCACGGCCTTCATGGAGGACGGATTCAACGGTTCGGCGCCCTTTGGCCGGCGGGATAAATACAATGGCAGGTCCCGCGGTGTGATCGTGTCGTCGTCCAGCATTGACAGGGCCCTTTCCAGGACGTTGGACAGCTCCCGGACGTTTCCCGGCCAGGTGTGCCTTTTCAATGCCTGCCGGGTGTCGTTGTCCATCCGGATACCCGGAAGTGCGGCCTCCCGGGCAAGGCCTTGCAGCAGGTGCCGGGCAATGGGGACGATGTCGCTTTTGCGCTGCCGCAAAGGGGTGATCTGCAGTGCAATGACATTCAGTCGATAGTACAGATCCTTTCGAAACCGGCCTTCGGATATCATTTCCTCCAGGCTCTGATTGGTCGCGGCAATCAGGCGAAAGTCGGATCGGATAACCGTGTTGCCGCCGATGCGCTCGAATTCGCGGTCTTCCAGCACCCGCAGCAGTTTGGGCTGCATTTCCAGGGGAAGGTCTCCGATTTCGTCCAGAAAAAAAGTCCCCTTGTGGGCCAGTTCGAACTTGCCGGGTTTCCCGTTTGCCCGTGCACCGGTAAATGCACCTTTTTCGTACCCGAACAGTTCGGATTCCAGCAGGTCCTTTGGAATGGCCGCACAATTGATACGCACGAAAGGATGCAGTTTGCGGGAGCCGGCGTGGTGGATGGCCTGGGCAAACAACTCCTTGCCGGTGCCGCTTTCGCCGGAGATCAACACCGGAAAGGTATTGGCGGCAGCGTTCAGCGCCTCCTGTTTCAGAGCCTGCAGCGTCTTGCTCCTGCCGATGATGCTGTCAAAGGTATAACGCGTTGAGCGCAGGGCCATCAGCTCCTCTTCGTAAAGCTTTACCTTCGATTCCAGCAGGGAAAGCTTGCGGGCCAGCTTGCCGACGTCCTTGATGTCTTTGAACATGACCTGGCCGAAGACCGCGATCACCTTGCCGTCTTTTTTGATGGGGATACGCTGTACCACCATGTTTTGACCCTTGATCCGTTGGGATCGAATGATTTCGGGCCGCCCGGTCCTGGCG
>JAHEIV010000113.1 GCA_024639205.1 Deltaproteobacteria bacterium
GATGGTGAACTTAAACTGTGGCTGGGTCAGGTCGTGGTGTCGGCGAACGAACGGCACGTAGATCAGACGGAAACCAGTGACCGAGATGGAGATATCGCCGAGTCGGGGGAAATGTTTTTTACGGGGTTTGATAAAATTTGCCAGTGTAATTTTCAGGCTTTCCACCGCGCTTTCCAGCGGCAGTGTCACCGGGTAAAGTTCGCCGCTCGGCAGTTCGTCAGGTGCAAAATCCGGAGGGTGGGACAGGGTCATTTTTGTCGCCAGCGGCAGGAAGGTTTGCGGCCGGATCTTGAAGCCCGGGCTCCAGAAGCGAAACGGTATATTCCGCCATTCTTGCCTCGGAACTTTCGGCAAGTTGGCGGTTTTCGCAAGATCAAAGTAAGAATCGAGGTCGATGTCGGCTACATCGGCTCGAATCCGCCAGAAGGGCAGAAATATCACTTTTTCATCGTTTCCGGCCGCAACGTGTCCGAATTTCAGGTGGTGCAGGCGCTGCCGCCCCGGCTGCCAGGCCGACTGGCAGTTGCGGCACAGCAACACCAAAGAGTCCGTTTCTCCCTCCAGGTCCCAGCCGCAGTCGGGGCAAAGGGTGGGAAGAAAGCTCACCTGCCAGCCCAGTCGGGGACTGGCGGCGACCGTTTCGCTAAACTCGGCAGACAGCTGCCGGCCGGTTGTCTCGTTTAATATCGCATCGTAGAGACTGCCTTGCGCATAGTAGGGCGCATAAAGCATGCTGATATTTTCTCCGATGTGCGCCTGGTGGTAGACCGGTTTTGGCAGTCGCTTCCGAAACCGGTCTTTGAATATGCGCATGACGGCGTCAAAGGATTGCACCGATGGTAAAAAATGCGCTTCGCTGTCCGGGGATGCGAATTGAAGCTTGAGAGTCTGGCTGCGAAACCCAAGCGATTGGGGGAAGAGCGGGACATCGACGGCCCGGTGGCTGACGTCTACGAACTGCTGACGAACGCCGTCGGGCACACAGGAAAACAACATGCCCTTGAACCGCCAGTAAGGAACATAGAAAATGGCCTTGTCGGCCGGAGCCCGGCTGGGCAGCCGGTAACGAAAATGATCGCCGGGCATCAGGTAGGATCGGACGCGGCAAAATTCACAGGCGAACAGCCGGTCGGTTTCCGTCAAGGTAGCCGGTGCACCGCACTGCGGGCACTGATGTTCGATGAGCAGGTTATAGTTTTTCACCGCACTGATTACAATATAGAGCGTCTTCCAGGTTTTCCGTTCCGCACCCGGCGCAGGTTTTCGGCTTCGGTTTTTCTTCGACCGCGTGGCCGCAGCGGGAACAGAACCGGGCAGCAGGGGTCAGGTTCTTTCCGCACTGGACACATTTATCGAACACGACTTGCTGATGTCCACAGTGGGCACAGAACTTGGCGTCCAGTGAAACCGGCTGCCGGCATTCCGGGCACTGGGAGATGTTCGCGCCCGGCTCTTTTCGTCCCGGTTTGCGGCTATCGGCAAAGTACTGGGCGAACATGGCCGGCATCATCAGCCCCAGGCTGGTTCCCATACCCAGACCGCCGCCGGCGCCTTCCGGCGCTTCCGAGGCTTTTTCCATGGCCATGGCCGCCTTCATCTGCATCAATTTTTCCATATCCTTGAATACGCCCATGCGGCTGCGATCATCGATCGCCTGCTGGACTTCGGGCGGCGGTGTGATGGCGTTGATGTAAAGGTGCGTCAATCGTATGCCGAAGTGGCTGAAATCTTTTGTCAGTCGATCGGCCAGCCCTTCCGACAGCTCATCATACTTGGCGGGCAGATTCAGAATCGAATCCAGGGTTTGCCCCATGTAGTCGTTGAAGCGAGAGACGATGACCCGATTGAGATATTCCTCGATTTCCGCGGTGCTGAACATCCCTTTGGTGCCCACCATGGTGTTGATCAGCAGCACCGGCTGGGCCACCTGCAGGTTGAATACCCCAAAGGCCCGCAAGCGAATGAGGCCGAGCTCCGAATCCTTGAAAGCGACCGGGTCACGGGTACCCCACTTCAGGTTCGGGAATACCTTTACGTTGACGAAATAAACTTCGGCCCGCAGCGGGCTGTTCATTGCCCAGGGCAGGCTGGCCAGTTTGGTCAATACGGGGATATTGCCGGTTTTCAGTGTGTGTCGTCCGGCTCCGAAGGCTCCCACGGCTTTGCCTTTGTAGAAAAAAATACCGGCCTGGCTTTCCCGCACCGTCAGCTGGGCCCCGTATTTGATTTCTCCGGAACCTTCATCGGGAATCCGGTGGACCAGCTCTGTGCCGGTTTCGTCAAACCATTCGATATTTTCAAGAAAAATGAGATTGTTTCCGTCCATAGGTTCACACTCCCTGATGTTGACTTTTTTTATACCGCCTTGACTTCGCGTTCAGAATTTCTGCACGGTTTAAACAGGTTCATGCCATGCACGCGCTATGGGGTCGTGCTCACCTCCTTTTCATTGGTCGAACCGGATGGTGGACGCGGCGGATTTCCGCCACCGGTTGGTTTTTTTCTCCGCTTGGCGCGTTTGCCGCCAAGCTGGTATTTTCGAATGGCGCGATTGTGCTCCACCAGTGTGGACGAGAAGTGGTGGGTGCTGTCCTTTCGGGACACAAAAAAAAGAAAGGATGTGTCGGAAGGGAACAAGGCTGCCTCGATGGCGGCCAATCCCGGGCTGGCAATAGGGCCGGGCGGCAGGCCTTTTATCTTGTAAGTGTTGTAAGGAGTGCGGGTGGTCAGGTGCTTGCGTGTGAGATTACCGTCAAAATCTTTGATGCCGTAAATTACCGTTGGATCGGTCTCCAGCCGCATGCCCTTTTTCAGCCGATTGTGAAATACCGATGAAATGACCGGGCGCTCGGAAGAAGTCCCGGTTTCTTTTTCGATGATCGATGCGAGCGTCAGGATCTGGTGGACCGTATAGCCGAGTTCTGCGGTCCGCGCTTTCCATTGGTCCGAGAAAAGAGAACGCAGCCGTTCCACCATCGTCGTGATAATGTCCACGGCGCTTGCACCTTTTGGGAAATAGTAGGTATCCGGAAACAGGTACCCCTCGAAGGAGTCTGCTTCAATCCCGATTCGTTTCGTCAGTTCGACATCGGTAGCCGCCTGCAGGAATTCGGCCTGGGAGACAAGCCCGGCCGCTTCCACGATTGCTGCGATCTGTTTGAGATGGTATCCTTCCGGCACGGTGAACTTATACAGCCGCACCCGGCCCGATACCAACTTCTGCAGTATCTGATTGGGAGACATGGCGGCCGAAAGCAGGTATTCACCGGTCTGGATATTTTTGTCGGCACCCTTCAGACGGGCCAGGATCCGAAACTTGTTGGGATGAGGGATCAATCCCCGGCGGTGCAGCTGCTCGGCGATAACCTGAAAATGCTGCCCGCGCTCTACACGGAAAATGGCCTGCTGTTGGCTGTCTGCCGCGGTCCGGTCACCGTAAAAGATCAGATCCAGATAAATGCCCAATAAAACCAGCGCTATCAGAAAGAAAACGGTAGAACATACGGCGATGAGTTTTTTGACTTTCACATCATATATGTTATGGTAAAAATCCCTTGTTTGTCAAAGACCCATTGGCGCAACCCGGGACTGTAAGAGAAGTCACTGCCGGTTGAGGCTCCGGTAATTGTATTATTTTTCGAATCTTATTGGTTGACTGTGGTATGCGAAAGCACACCGGCAGTCCGATCGTTCGCCCAAAAGCGAAAAGCGGCTGCAAGGGATGTGCCCGGCCGACCACCGTCGTGCGCAGCGCAGCGGGTTGCCCTTGACACGGCGGGTTTTCCACACTAAGCAATCCCGAATTGAAATTTGCGTCCCCCTACAGCTGCCTGCAGAAAGTATGAATATGTTGCCCGGGGGTGTTGAACGCCAAGAGTTGAACGCACGAGGTGAAATCGATGGCAAAACCGATCCTCAAATCCCACAGAATCAAAGCGGACTGGTGCAAAGGTTGCGGGATCTGTGTCGAATTCTGCCCCAAAAAGGTGCTGGAGCTGGATGAATCCGATCGGGCGGTTGCGGCGCGCCTGCAGGACTGTATCTGTTGCAGACTGTGTGAACTCCGCTGCCCGGACCTGGCCATAGAAGTCGAAACGGAATAGGTTGCTATCATGGAAAAAAACGTCAAATTCGTTCAGGGTAACGAAGCCTGCGTTGAAGCCGCTCTTTACGCCGGATTGAACTTTTTCGCCGGGTACCCCATCACGCCATCATCGGAAATTGCCGAGCTGCTCTCCGGTCGCCTGCCGGCCAGCGGTGGCAAGTTCATCCAGATGGAAGACGAGATCGCCTCCATGTGCGCCATTATCGGTGCGTCGCTGACCGGAAACAAGGTGATGACCGCCACCAGCGGGCCGGGTTTTTCACTGATGCAGGAGGCCCTCGGCTACGCCGTTATGACCGAGATTCCCTGCGTAATCGTCAACGTCATGCGCGGCGGCCCCTCCACCGGTATTCCCACCCACGGCAGCCAGGGGGACGTCAACCAGGCCCGGTGGGGGACCCACGGGGACCACTCTATTCTGGCGTTGACCGCATCCAACCACCAGGACATCTTTGAAATGACGGTAACCGCCTTCAACATGGCGGAAACCTACCGAACACCGGTCATTCTTCTTTTTGATGAAATTGTGGCCCACATGCGCGAGCGGCTGGTGATTCCGGAATTCGGCGAACTGCCGCTGGTGGAACGGCTGCGAACGTCGGTGAGTGAAGGGATCGATTACCATCCCTATCTACCGCGGGAGGACGGCCGCCTGCCGATGTCGGATTTTGGCGGAGTACACCGTTACAATGTCACCGGCCTCTATCACGACATGTGGGGATTTCCTTCCACCGAACCCCGCGTGGTGCACGAATTGATTCGGCACCTGGTGGACAAGCTGGAGAACCGCGTCAACCGGCTGGCGCACTACAAGGAGTACTTTCTGGAGGATGCAGAATACGTGCTGGTATCCTACGGATCAGCCGCCCGATCGGCGCTGCATGTCGTCAAGGAGCGACGCCTGCGCGGCGAGCGTCTCGGTCTGCTGGAGTTGCAGACCCTGTGGCCGTTTCCCAAAGAGGTGGTACACGAGAAGTGCGCCGGCGCAAAAGCAGTGATTGTTGTGGAGTTGAACATGGGCCAGGTTCTGCAACTGGTCAAGATGGCGGTGGGGGACCCCGAGCGCATTTTTCTGGCCAATCGCATCGACGGCGTGTTCATCACCCCTATCGACATCATGAAAATTCTGCGACTCATACAGGGAAAGGGAGTCTGATCGATGGCCGTCAACAAATATCTGCGACAGCGATTTTTCCCGCATCTGTGGTGTCCGGGCTGCGGGCACGGCATCGTACTCAATGGGATGCTGAGAGCCGTTGACAAGCTTGGCATGAGCAAAAACGAAATCGTAATGGTTTCCGGTATCGGCTGTTCGGCACGCATATCGGGATATGTAGATTTTCACACCCTGCACACGATTCACGGGCGGGCCCTGGCGTTCGCCACCGGTGTCAAGATGAGCAGACCGGAGCTGAACCTGGTCGTACCCATGGGAGACGGTGACGCACTGGCCATCGGGGGAAATCACTTCATCCACGCTGCACGACGCAACATCGATATCACCGCCATTGTGATGAACAACCGCATCTACGGGATGACCGGCGGACAGTACTCTCCGCTCTCCGGGCAGGAGGTTGTGGCCACAACCGCCCCCTTTGCCAGCATCGATCCCAGTTTTGACGTCGTCGAGCTGTCAAAGGCCGCCGGGGCCACTTTCATCGCGCGCACCACCACGTATCACGTCAAACAGATTGACGATTTCATCAAGCAGGCCATCCTGCACGAAGGATTCGCGGTGGTGGAAATCCTTACACAGTGCCCCACTCATTTCGGCCGCAAAAACAAACAGGGCAGCGCGGTGGACATGATGAAGCTGTATCGGGATATCACCACCCCCATCGGATCGAAAGCCAAACAGGAAAACCCGAATCTGATCGAGCGGGGGATATTCGTGCAGGAAGAAAAACCGGAATACAGCAGGGAGTATGACAAGATCATCGAGAGGGCCACGAGGGGCTAGATCATGGAAAGATTCAGAATGGTATTTTCAGGCTCCGGCGGGCAGGGAGTGGTCACCGCGGCCATTATCCTGGCAGAAGCGGCCGTTATTATCGAAAATCTAAATGCCGTGCAGTCCCAGTCATACGGGGCAGCCGCCAGGGGTGGTTCCACCCGCAGCGACGTTATCATCGCCGATTCGGCCATTCACTATCCGAAAGTCATCCAACCCAACTTCCTGGTCTGTCTCACCCAGCCGGCCTATAACGCGTATTACCCGATCATCCGCCCCGGCGGATTGCTGTTGACCGACCAGCGTTTCGTCAATACCGAAGACAAGGTGGACGCCCGCCAGGTAGAGCTTCCCATGCACAGCGCGGTGATGGAACAGATCGGAAAACCGATCGTATTCAACATCTGTATGCTCGGTGTTACGATCAGCCTGACCCAGGTCGTTCAGCCGGAATCGATTCTCAAGGTCCTGGAGGAGCGGATTCCCGAAGGGTTTCTGGAGTTGAATCAGAAAGCCCTGAACCTGGGAATCGAAATGGGGGCCGCGGTGAAAATCTGACCGCGGTTTCGGTCATCACCGCAAGGGACTTGTCGTTCTCAGGAGCCGCCGGATATTTTCCCCGCAGATCCTTTCCAGATCGCTATTTGCGATTCCGATGGTTTTCAGCTGCTGCAGCTGGGGTTCCGGCATGCCAAAAGGGTAGTCACTTCCAAACAACAACCGTCTCGAACCATACCGGTCCAAAAAGGTCCGGATTTCTTCCGATCCGGCAAGAGCCGTGTCGGCATAAACGCTTTCATCCTCCCACACACCGGAGCGCAGAAGCCGGGCGAACCCGCCGTTTAGCATACCCAGGTGGGGGATGATCACCGGCGTGCGTCCGCATACCTGTTCGATAAACCACAGCGTGCGTTCAAAGGTTTCCTCCAGCACCACGGGCATTTTCTCGCTGCAGATGGTCTCGATCATTTGCGCACATCGACTGTCCTCGTATCGATACGCTGGCTCACCGGCGTGATGGTGCCACTTGATGCCGGCAAACGGCTTCTGGAGGTCCTCCAGCATAAAATCGTTCCAAACGAAATAGTATGGGTAGATACCGGCCTGACCGGTTGCCAGGTCCAGCAGGTAGTCGTGGGCCCGCTCGCGACAGCGCCGCCACCGACGGTTGTCGTCGAAGCTGCTCGAATAACGGTGATAGATATCCTCCACCGGTGCGAATAAACAGGCCGAATCGATGCCGGCCCGGGCGAGCAGCGGCCGGATGTCGGCGAAAGGCTGGTGAACGTTTTGCACACCGCAGTGGATGTGGCTGTCGATGATGCGCATGCGTTTCGGTGCGGTTACTTGTGATCTGGTTCGACCCGGGGATACGACTTGCCGCCTTCCGGGGGGGCTGGTGCCGGTGGCTTTTCTTTGCATGTGCAAAGCCGATCCGCACCGGCAAGCCGTTGGACGGCCGGTTGTTTAATGCTGCCGGCTATAATGTTTGCACCGCTCGAACCGAGTAACAGGCGCTGAAATCCTGCCACCCTACGAATCCGTGTTCGACGCTGACGTACCAGGCCGCAGTGAAACTCCGCCGGTCGCAGCTCCACAGCCATTTCTGGGTGCGATCGAAAATCGGTTCGATACAGAAATCTTCTTCCTGGGGGTCGTCGGTGAGCAGGGTAAGCAGCTCGTCGACGGTGGGCAGCCGCCATAGGCTGCAGCCGGCAAAACGGATGCGGTTGAGATCTTCGATATAGCCGGTGGCCTGATGCCAGGTAACCGGAAACGCCGATCCCGATTGCTGCCAAATCCGCCCGGTGCTGCGATCGGAAACAACGCCTGGCCCGTGCACATCGAACGTGTTGGCTGCCCGGCGGATCGGCCGCCAGAGAGTGTCGACAGCAAATATGTCCCGGGCCTTTCGCGAATCGACCTTTATGGCGCTGCTGCGCGGATCCGGTTCACCGACCGCCGGCCCTGGTAATTCACCGACTGTTTGCGGTCGGGGGAGACTGCAGATCTTTTCCTTTTTCTTCTCCCATTCTGTTTCCAGCTCCCGCAGTCCGCTGAGCATGTCCGTGGCGGAAGGAAAACGATCCTGACGGCGCGGGGCGATCGCCCTGCGGATGAATTGGTCCCAGCATTTGTCCAGGTCACTGTAGAAGCGGTTTACCGGCACATATTCGCGCTCCGGGACGGTGCCGGTGAGCATACGATAAAAGGTCACGCCGATCGAATAGAGGTCCGCACTGGAATCCACATCGTCCGGGTTTTGTTCCTGCTCGGGCGGGGCATACCA
>JAHEIV010000114.1 GCA_024639205.1 Deltaproteobacteria bacterium
ATATCGGCACTGAAACCGACAACCTCGGCGCCGGTGTCTGCGGCGATCTCCCTGGCTGCCTGCTCGGCCCCGGCTTCATCCCGGGAGCAGATCGCCACCCGGCATTGTTCGGCGGCCAGTTGCTCGGCACACCCGCGGCCCAGGCCCCGGCTGGCGGCGGTTACCAGGGCAATCTTTCCGTTGATTCCCAGATCCATGTCCACCTCCATTGTTTTGGAGAAAAATAAACATCAATTAATTCGTGTCCAATGGAGCCCCGGAATTATTTGGAGGCAGCACACGATGAAGAGCCGATGTCATCAGCCGTCTTGCCCGCTGCCCGGCGCATCGGAGGGGTTGCCCCACCCATTTTTTTATTTATCTCGGTTATCCGGCAGGTGCACCATCACCTACCGGCGCGCTGTTCCCGGTTGCATCCGCCGCCAGTCAGGCTTATGTTCAAGGTGTCGTGTCCATGCGAGCAATCAGGGGTGGTTTCCGCCAGGTTGCCGTTCCGGCTGCTCGAATCTTGACGCGCAACCCACTGTATTCTCAAATTGACGGATCGCGCCTTGCATCCGCCTCGAAAGGAGTCGATATCATAATGACAGAACCCATTCGTATTGCGCCGGAAGAAATCCGGCAGAAAGTAGAGGCCGGGTCGGCCTTGCTGGTCTGCGGTTATGACGACCCGGACAAATTCAGACAAAACCACCTGGCGGGCGGAATGTCCTACGGAGATTTTACCTCCCGGGTTTCGTCCATCCCCAAGAGTCAGGAGATCGTTTTTTACTGTGCCTGAACCAAGGATGCTACCGCCGCCGGTCGGGCGGAGGAGTACACGAAAAAAGGCTTCACCGACGTCAAGGTTCTGGGGGGAGGCGTGGATGCGTGGAAAAACGCAGGCTATCCCCTTGTAGAATGACAACCTGAAACTTCAAACCATCGGGGGCGCTTATCATCGGTGGCCCCGGCTGCAGCACCAATTTTTAGAAGGCCCCCGGCAAGGATATCAAACGCCTTTTCACCCGCAACTATCCGCCGGTCGGTCGAAAAACCCCTTCAGGACCCACACGGGTATTGGGCTCACGTATTGGCCGATCATAGCCGGTGAATGGCATCGTGCGGGGGCTGGTGATTAACATCGCGCGGGCGTTTGCACAATGCTGAACGTATTGGCCGCAGGGTTATCCGATCCGGGGGAGACCTGGCCCTCGTATTGCTCAGCTGCTCCCCTTTGTGACAGTGAAGAGTTTATTGATTCCGCTCACCTTTTAAACAGCGGCAAGGGCGACGGACACAAGTCGTCGATTTCCGGCAGGTCCTGCGCTGCGCAGTATCCTTTTGACAGGTACCCTTCTTTTAATCCCCGTTCCGTGATGATCTGCAGATGGGTGTGATAATACCAGCAGCCGTTGTCGTCGAAGTCGCCGGTGAATGCAAATACTTCTCCGGCCTCGAATCTCGTGTCAGGCGACGGCAGGCGTTTTCGCTCCAGGTGGCCGTAAAAACTGAAAAACGCCTCACAGCCTGAAAGCGAATGCTTCAGCAGTGCGAATGCCCCGTAATTGCCCTCTTCGGGCTCGTAACCGGTCCGGATGATGGTGGCGCGCAGGGGGGCATGCAGGGGAGTGGCTTCCGGGACGATGATATCGAGCCCGAGATGAAAGACACGATTTTCCGTAACCATCTGGGGGTAGCCTCTCAGCAGAGAATCCCTTCGCTCCAGGTAACCGGCCAAACCCCAGGAGTGCCGTGGCTTCATTTCTTTTTCCAGGATGCGCTGAAACCGCCTCTGGTCACGAACATCGATGCGCTCCAGCACGGGATTTTTATAAGACAGGTCGACCATATAGGGATCACCTTTTAGATTCGCAACGATCGCCGCCGGTTGAACATCTTGATGATACAGCACGTAAGGGTATCTCACGAAGCCTCCTTGGAGCCTTTTGCCTGCACATTCAAAAATTGACGGGCTAAAGAGAGTTTAGCTTTGCCCTGTATTGCTTTGCCTGCTTCAGCAGCTGCCGGCGCTTGTCCTCTTTCATCCGGTCCCAGGTCCGGTACATCATGGCCATCCGAAAATTGTTCGCGAGTTTGCGGCGGTTTCGGTTCAGAAAGTCCCAATAAAAGCTGTTGAAGGGGCAGGAACGATCACCGGTGTTTTTCCCCGCGGCGTACCAGCACCCGTCGCAGTGATCGCTCATCTTGCGGATGTAGTTGGCCGAGGAAATATACGGTTTGGTGGCCACGATGCCGCCGTCGGCAAACTGGCTCATCCCCCGGGTGTTGACGATTTCCACCCACTGGATGGCATCGATATAAATTCCCAGGTACCAGGCATCGACCTCGTCCGGGTGAACTCCGGCCAGCAGGGCGAAATTGCCGGTGACCATCAACCGCTGGATGTGATGGGCGTACGCGTGTTTCAGGGACTGGGCGATGGCTGCGCGCATACAGTTCATGCGGGTGTCGGCGGTCCAGTAGTAATCCGGCAGGGCTGCCCGGTGGTCGAAGTGATTCAGCGTTTCATACCCGGGCATGTGGGCCCAGTAGATGCCGCGCATGTACTCGCGCCAGCCGAGGATCTGGCGCACAAACCCCTCTATTTGTTCGATCCCGATCGCCTGGCCGGTTTTTTTTTGGGACTGCCCGATCGCCGGGCGGATCACTTCCATCGGGTGAAGCATCTTGGTGTTGAGAGCGAAAGACAGCCGCGAGTGAAATATAGACCAGCTGTCTTCTGTCATGGAATCCTGGTAGGTACCGAAGTGCGGCAACCGTTTTCGGTTGAATTCTCCCAACTGGCTCAAAGCCTGCCTGCGGTTGACCGGCCAGATGAAGCGCTTGGGTTCGATATCCCCAAAGGTTTTCACCCCGTTTGCATCGATCATCTCGGCAATGTCGGACACATCGTTTTTAAAAACCTTTGCTGCCGGCAGCGGCACGGCGCCGTCGTAACGGTTGCGGTTGCTCTGGTCGTAATTCCACTTGCCGCCGGCCGGTTTGCCGTCCTCAATCAGAATGTCGTGCTTTTTGCGCATATGGCGGTAAAAGGACTCCATGAGGTAGCGTTTTTTGCCGTCAAACAGTTTCCGGACCTCATCTCTTTCCGTCAAAAAATGCTCCGTGTCGAAAGCGGCTGCTGGAACCGGCAGGCGCGAAGCGATCTTCTCCAGCTGGCGGTCCAGGCGGTATTCGTCCGGCAGCAGGTACTCGAAGCGGGTGAACTTCTCTTTGCGGATTAATTGTTGAAGATTTTCCTCGATGCTTTGCTCGTTTTCCGGATCGTCCAGGTGAAAGTAGATTACGCGGTGACCCTTTTCGGAGAGCGCTCCTGAGAAGCTTCGCATGGCGGCAAAGAAGCCGGCCACTTTCTGGATGTGGTGCTTGACGTAGTCGGTCTCCTGGCGCACTTCCATCATCGTGTAGACGATATTTTTCCGGCTCTGGTTGAACCAGCTGTGACGGTAGTTGAGCTGGTCTCCCAGGATCAACCGGAGCGTTTTTTGGGTTGCCATGTCGATGGTTCCTCCGACGGCTTGCAATGGCCGGCTTGGCGGTTAAAATGACGCTCCAGCGTTCTTTGCCGGAAGTCAAAAATCTCTGTCAGTCGTTTTCGGACGAAAAACGCGTGCACCACCGTTCCGACAAACGGGTATTTCAGGCAATAGGATACCCGGTCGGTCATTTCGACACCGCCGTTCACCGGGCGAAAGTAATGCTGGTGATGCCAGAATCGGTAGGGTCCAAAACGTTGTTCATCTACAAAATAGGTGGGGGGATCGACGTGGGTGATCTCGGAAATCCAGGTAATCGGTATTCCAAGCAGGGGCGTCAGCCGGTAGCAAATCACCATTCCCGGAGACATGCGTTCCGGGATATTACCGATGAGCGCAAAGTTCAACCAGGCAGGCGTGATCAAGGGAAGATTGACAGGCGAAGAAAAAAATTGCCAGGCCTCCTGCATACCCACCGGCAGGGTCTGGGTGCGTTGCAGGCGGTACAGCTTCACCGGTTCTCACCCTTTTCCCTCATTTCCTGCTGTCGCATCGGCATACTGTCGATCAGATCGAAGATCTCCGCAAGCGCTGCCCGGTGTTCGCGAACCATTTTGACGCCGCCGTCCTTGCCGATGAGAATCACGGTGAACCGACCGGGCGCAGCCTTGAAGCGACGGCGCAGCTTATCGGCATCTTCCGGTGCCAACGGCTGTTTTTCCAGGCGCGACGGATCCTTTTCAAAAACCCGAAACACGATAAGGTCGCGATCCTTCACTTCGGGATCCTGCATCGTCAGGCTGCGGTCGAAAGCCGCGAAGTCGGGATTGGACTCGGCCGGTGAAAATACCAGCAGAAGACGGTTTTTCCAGCGATAGGATTTCAGGTCGGTTCCCCATGCGGTCGGGGTTGTCAGCACGGCGCCGACGGCCAGTATGATGAAAGGTTTCAGCAGGTGTTGCATTTCGTTGATTTCGCTCTGGTGGTTATCAGTTTTCGCATTCTTGCCAGCATCGGCGATGGCGGTCTCTTATATCTTAATACCGGTGCCCGGCATGTAAAGCAACGCCTCGATACCTTCAAGGGCCCATGAGTCGGCACATTCGAAACTAAAATCATTCTCTGCGGCAATAGTTGGGGCATCGAGGCTGTTTTTTTCCACGGTTTCGATGATTATGTTTTTTCAAAACATCTTTCAAGTTCAAACGGAGTGTTACCATGAAATCCAGCGCGATGCTCTCCCTAGCAAACCACCGTCCCGAAAGCGTCAATCCGGCAAAACAGCTGATGGAGCGTTACGACGCCGTTATCCTCGAGGAACCACCGGATGATCGGTTTCGGCTGATGCTTTCCGGAAAGCTGGGTATCGAATCGTACCTTGAAACGCTCGATCTGGAGTACCCGGAATTCGGCCGGCGCATGTCGCAGACGCTGCGGGAACTGCACAGTGGCGGGAAAATCCTTTTTCAAGTAGAGCCTTTCATAGAGAAACTGCTCCGGATTCACGAATTGTTTGCCGATGGCGGCAGTCCGGCAGACCTGAAAGTGGGAACGGATTTGCACATGGTTTACACCGCGGAGCGAGATGCCACCGCCGCGTTGCTCGATTTTTACAAGGTGTCGGTCCGTGGCAGCCTCGAGCAAGCCGTCCAGGCGGTCAAACGATTTGCCCGTGCGGACGCACAGCGCTTTTTGCTGCGGGACCGGATGCGCGCGGACGGCATTGCAGAAGTGTTGCACAGCCGGGGGAATTATTACATCGAAGCCGGCCAGATGCACTACCCCCTGTTCTTGGTACTCAAACGCAGGCTCCCGGCAGGTTACCCCCTGGCTGTGACGTTTCTGATGGCCGGTGCGGTGCGCGAATTGGGCTACCGTGGCCACCTGTTCGGCCCCGGCGACCTGCTGACCCTGCTGTACCGGTTTCACCCGCATCGCAGCTTTCGGGAGGAAGATCTCCTCGCCGCCAGGGCGCTGGTATACAACAAACTGATCGCAAAGCAAGAGATGCCGGCGGTCACCGACCCGTATCCGCACACCCGGGATGAGCTGGAAGTCGACGCAATTGTGCGCAGCCTCTCCATAGAGGACTGTCGCCGGCTATTTCCCCTGGTCCACCGGGCCTCCACCGACACCGCCCGTGAATTGGTCCGGCACTATATCGACCGGAAATGAAGATTTGTCGATTTGGGGGTTCTGTCAGATTCAGCCGAATCCGAGTTGATCGACAAAAATAGGGGAGTGCGGATCAATGATCAAACCCTGTCGAATCCTTTATTGTAGAAAGGAGCCTATGAAACCGATTGCGTTCAATCCGGCCACAGATGCCGCTCCCATTCCCTTCGAGCCGGAGCATCAGCAGCTCGCTCGATCGATGAAACAACGCGGTTTGACGTGGAAACCGCACGTGGGGTGCTTTGTTTGGGATCCTGAAAGGCACATCGAGGTTGAATCGCCGTTTCCGCTGCGGGTCTATTTCATCCTCAGTTTACCGCGCTTTATCGGCATCTTCGGAGACCTGGAGGCTGTGGCCGACAAGCTCGTGTGGCTGCCCACCTGGCACCAGGCTCGGCTGCTCGCCTTGCGGCTCGGTGTGGATCAAAAAAAGATTTGCGGGCTCTGGTCGCTCGAATCGGCGCCGGCCCCCGGATCGGAGTTGCTTGACCTCTACCGGCTGATCCTGGCAGCGCTTTGAGGACAACGGGGGATCAAAAACTTGACCGGTGTGAGCGATGGCTTATGTTTGGTCTTCGCAAGTGATTGCACCGAAGATTCGAAACCAGGGAAACCAACGACATGATCAATGAAAACCACTCATCCGGCTATGATGATTTCATCCGGCGGATCATAGAGCACGCCATCGAATCGGAGATCGGACAAATCGACACGCTGCCGCCGGAAGTAGTCCTTCGAGTCCGGGACGTTTATGAAGCGTTCATGCCGGCATACGTGGAAATCATCCGGATCAAGGACAACCACCCCAAAGATTGGCAACCGCAAAAGGTGGTCCCCGACCCTGCGGTGGTTGAGGACATGTCGCACTTTTTTTCAGACTACCAGGACCTTGCCCGCAGATTTAAACGCGTCAGCCGGCAGGCGAAAAACCTGCTGAACATAAACCGGCAGGCGGATCCGCAGCGTTTCGAAAGGTGTGTGAAGGAAATTGTTTCCGGCAGTGACGGGTCGTCGATCATGCGTACACTTGTCGGTCAAAAAGACGAGCCTTCGAAATAACCGGAAAAACGATCTGAAATCCGTCACGGCAGAGATCTTATCCTGGAAGGAGAATTTTTGATGATACAAAAGCGCACCATCGGTATCGTCGGTACCGGTCAAGTCGGTGTCGCCGCAGCATACGCCCTTTTCATGCGGGGGCTGGCCAGTGAGATAATCCTGATCGACAAAGATGCCAAGCGGGCCGAGGGCGAGGCCATGGATTTGATGCACGGTCAGGCGTTTTTCGAAAACATCACCGTGCGGGCCGGAGATTATCGCGATCTTTCTTCTGCGCAGCTGGTTGTGATAACAGCCGGTGTGGCGCAGAAACCCGGTGAGAACCGGCTCGATCTGCTGAATCGCAATGCAGCCGTTTTCAGTGAGATCGTCGGACAGCTCGATCGCCACTCCCCCCGGTCGGTGCTGGTAATTGCCAGCAACCCGGTCGATATACTTTCATACGTAACGCAGAAAATCAGCCGCAGAGACCCCTGCCGGGTGATCGGAACCGGCACCATGCTCGATACGGGACGTTTTCGGGCCCTGCTGGGTCGGCATTACGGGGTCGACCCCCGTTCGGTGCACGCCTATATCCTGGGCGAACACGGCGACACCGAAGTGCCGGTCTGGAGCGCGGCTAACATCGGGGGGGTACCCCTGGTCGACCACAGCATTTGCGGCAAGCCTTTCCAGGCAGCAGAAATGAACCGGCTGTTCGACCAGGTCCGCAATGCGGCCTATGAGATCATTGATCGGAAGGGATACACCAATACCGCCATCGGGATGGCCATCGTCCGCCTGGTCCAGGCCGTGCTGGAGGATCAGAAAACGGTGCTGCCCGTAAGCCGCATGCTGACCGGAGAATACGGATTGACGGACGTTTGCCTGAGCATCCCCTCTGTGATCGGTATCAACGGTGTGCAAGACGCGATTCTGCCGTCCCTCAGCGATACCGAGCTTGGTGCGCTGCAACACTCCGCGCGGGTCTTACAGGAGAGCATCACCGGAATCAGCATTTGAGCCCCTGGCTGTTGGCCTTTATCCGGACCATTTCAGAAGCACAATCACCCATTTGCTGGCATGTCGTCCCTCCCTGAACTTGCCGCCTGACACCATCTTCATCCTATCCATGAACAGCGGATCTGTGCTATTCTATAAAAAACGAAAGTCCTGAGCCTGTACCCCCGACGATCGTCGCTGCCAAACGGCTTTGCCTCCCGGCGAGGCGGCAAACAAAGCGATGCGCCATTTGCCACCGCCGGCTTCTGGCAGATGCGCTGCGGCGCCGCGCCGCTTGTAATCGATTCCGGGTGAACGGATCATCGCAGTACTTTCCAACGGCCAGCCGATGGCAGGGGAGGATATCACCGTGCCTTTCGAAACACCGGACGAAAAAGAGATCGAAAGGATCAATCGACTCCAACAGGAAAAGTTCGACGCCATCGTACACCGGTTCGAGCCCCCGCTGCCGGAGGGCGTCCCAGAGCGGCTGGCGCGGATTGTAGCGGCGGCGGCCATCGAAACCGGCGATGTCGTACTGGACGTGGGCACGGGCACGGGGATCCTGGTTCCGTTAATTCAACAGTA
>JAHEIV010000115.1 GCA_024639205.1 Deltaproteobacteria bacterium
CCCCGGGTTACAGCGGGTGCAGATGCCGCTCAAATGGATGTTCTCCGAACGGACCCCGGCCGCCACCAGCTGGTCGCGGCTGATGGCCCAGAAATCGAAGTGGTGATCGTTGTCTTTATATGGCCAGAATTGCTGCGGAATTTCCTGACGATAGTGCCGAAACTCCGCACAGCAGCGCCCGAGAGAAGGGCCTATCCCGGCGACGATATCACCGGGCTGGCTAAGGAAAGCGGTCTGCATGGCCTGGACGGTACGGCCGATGATGTTGCGGATGCTTCCTCTCCACCCGGCGTGCACATTGGCGATGACCCTGCGATGCGTATCGTAGAGAAGAACCGGCTGGCAGTCGGCCACCTGTACCGTCAGGAATCGGTGCTTGCGATTGGTGACCAGCGCGTCCACCGCCGGAGGGGAATCCGCGCGCAATAGCATCTTTTCGTCTTTTTCACTGGATATCACCAGGACATCGACACCGTGCACCTGTCGGGCGAAGACCATTCGACGGGCTTTTAGACTGGCCTGGATGGCCAGCCGGTTGCGCCTGACGTGCTCTGGATCGTCTCCGACGCCATAGCTGGTATTCAGACTCTGAAAAGGCGGGCTGCTGCACCCGTTCTGACGCGTGAATATTCCGTGCCGAAGTTGCGAGAGTTCCAACAGCTTGTCGAACTGAAAGAAAGACAGCCCGTTGTTGTGACTGTGAATCATGTGAAACGGCTCTTTGCCCACTTATCCGGGTCACCTGTGATGGATTTCGGGTTGCGGCGCTTTTCCGGGGTGAGTACCGAGCTGAAACGCAACGCAAGCTCTCTGCTCTGTGCTGGGTGGGTTACCGTTTTCCGGTCCCGTAGCGTTTTACGATCCGTTCGATGATGCGTGAAGTGGAAATATCCGGTACCACCGGAACGCGCACCACCCGGCCACCGCCGGATGTCACCACGTCCGCCCCTATGATTTGGTTGTCAGGCCAATCGTCCCCTTTGACCAGCACGTCTGGTCGAAGGGCCTGAATCACGAGCAGCGGATCGGATTCATTAAAAACAACCACAAAATCGACGCACCACAAGCCGGCCAGGACTTCGGTACGCTGCTCTTGGGATACGAGCGGTCTTTCAGGGCCCTTGATGCGCCGAACCGACCGGTCGGAATTGACGCCCACAACCAGCAGATCCCCCTGTTGTCTGGCAGCAGTCAAATATCGTACGTGTCCGGCGTGCAGGATGTCGAAACAGCCGTTGGTGAAAACGATCCGCCGGCCCGCTTTTCGCAGCAAATCGAGATTTTCCTTCAGCTCGTCGAGCGCCTTGAGTTTTTCCTGCATCAGCGTCACCTTTTGAAAGGATACGGCCCGGGATGTCGCCAGAAGTATTGTCGACAGCCGAGGCGCCGCCGGGTTGAACGATTCAAACCGCTCGGGCCACGGTCAACACATTCACCTGCTCGGCGCCGCTCTTTAGCAATACCCGGGCGCATTCATTGACGGTTGCACCGGTTGTGTAGACATCATCGACCAGCAGAATTCGCCGTGACCGAACCGCTTCGGGCCGCAGCACGGCAAAGGCATTGCGAATGTTTCGCCGTCTCTGTGCCTTTCCCAGCCCGGTCTGCGGTGCCGTTGCGCGCGTCTTTACAAGCACACGGGAAGTGGCTGCAAGGCTGCTTTCAAAATGCTTCCAGTGCTGCATGAGCAGGTACGCCTGGTTGAATCCCCTCTGCCTGAAACGTTTTGGGTGCAGCGGCACCGGCAAGATCACGTCCATATCACCACTGGCCCAGAAGCGCAAGAAAGCCGCGAGCAGAATTTCGCCAAGCGGACCGGCCAGCTGAATCTTGCCCCGGTATTTATACCGGTGCACAACCTCCCGAAAACCGGGGGTGTAAAGTACGGCTGAACGGGCACTGGTAAATTGTTTGGGCTGCCGGATACAATCGCCGCATCGGTGATCCGGCCCCTGCCGGCCTTTGAACATTTTGCCGCAAACCTTACAAAGCGGAGGTTCCGCTAAAACAAGATGCTTCCGACAGCTTCCGCACAGCATCGCTTCCAGGCGCAACAACCCGGTGTCTTGCAATGAGGTCTCCGCAGCATCCTGGATTTGTCCGGCGTCGGCACTCTTTCCGTCGCCAGCCGCGCCCGGCCCGATTCTTTGTAAAAATGCCCGCGGCGGATCGACCGCCGGTATCCAGCAGTTGCAGCCTGCGCAACGGCTGGGAAGCAATGCATTGCGAAAAACGTCAAGGATGCGCCAACCGGTGATCACCGGGAAGGCGAGCCGCGGCGGTCTTTCGATTTTAAATCTTTCCTCACGCATGGCCGGCCGAATTGATGTCCAGACGTTGCCGGTAGACTTCATACATCGCTACCGCTGCAGCCACCGAAGCATTTAAAGATTCCACCGGTCCGGATTGGGGGATGGAAAGCAGCAGATCACAGTTTTTTTTCACCAGCGGCCGGACTCCTTTTTCCTCTCCACCAATGACCAGTGCCACCGAACCGGTAAAATCCGCCGAGTAGATGGAATTTTCTGCCTCCGGTTCCAGGCCGTATAGCCAGCAGCCGGATTCCCGCAGCTGCCGCATGGTGGCTGCCACGTTGGTCACGCGAACCAGGCGGGCATGCTCCAGTGCCCCGGCGGAAGTTTTTGAAACAACCGGCGTCGGTCCCGCAGAGCGATCCTTGGGCAAAAGGATCGCGTCTACATCGACAGCGAGCGCACTGCGAATTATGGCTCCCAGGTTCT
This sequence comes from Deltaproteobacteria bacterium, assembly GCA_024639205.1. GTDB lineage: Bacteria > Desulfobacterota > Desulfobacteria > Desulfobacterales > SG8-13 > SG8-13. Next base: position 2,742 of record JAHEIV010000115.1, read on the forward strand.
GCGGATCGGTCAGGTTGTCCAGAATGATCAGGAAACGGCCGACGGCTCTCACCTGGGTCGCATCAAGTACCTCTGCCAGCGTTGTCAACGGAAACGGGCTGACCCTGGCGACCACGCCCTGATGATGTTCGCTTTGGGCTGCCCGCTCCAGCTTGGGAGCACTGCTGTTTCCGATGGGTATGTTTCGCGTTGCGGCAAACTCCCTCAGTTTTTCCATTCGCCGGGAAGAGGCGGCATTGGGGGAAAGCAAGATGCGGTGAAACTTTCTTCTCCCGGCCCGCAGCGCTTCGAAAACCGGGTGAATCCCATAAATGATTTCCGTGTTTTTCACGGCCCATCACCTCAACCATCCGCCGAACGGCTCTTTAGCAGCCAATCACAGTAGCGCTGTACCCCGTCTTCCAGAGATGTTGGTTCGAAATTACACCCGGCTTCCACGAGTTTGGTCATGTCCGCCTGGGTGAAATACTGGTAACTGCTGTGCAGGGATTCGGGCATATCGAAATATTCGATGTTGACCGGTTTTTGCAGTGCGCCGAAAATGGCTGCCGCCAGCCGGTTGAACGTCTGGGCGCTGCCGCTGCCGGCGTTGTAAATACCGCTGGGAGCAGCGTTGTTCAGAAAATGGATCGCAATGCCGACGACATCCTCAACAAACACAAAGTCTCGTTTCTGCTCTCCGTCGCCGTAGTCAGTTCGGCCGGATGTAAACAGCCGAATCACTCCTTTTTCCAGCGCCTGGGGAATGGCGAAATGCGCTACACTGGCCATACGGCCCTTGTGATTTTCATACGGACCGAAGACATTGAAAAACTTCAACCCGTACCAGCGAGGGGGGGCATCGCTCTGCTTCAGGGCCCACAGGTCGAAGAGGTGTTTGGAAAATCCGTACGGATTGATGGGTCGATAGCGGTGGGTTTGTGAATGATCGTCTGAAAAACCGACCGTTCCGTTCCCGTAGGTGGCTGCACTGCTGGCATAGACGAACGGGATCTGTCTCTGCGTACAAACCCGCCACAGCCGCTGTGAATATCGAAGGTTGTTTTCCGCCAGGTAATCGAAATCGGTCTCCATCGTATCGGTGCAAGCACCCAGATGAATCACCGCCTCTAAAGGCGCTGACGGACGTGCAGCGAGCCAATCCCAGAGACGGTCCTTGTGGATATATTGCCGAAAAGCCATACCCACCAGATTCATCCATTTGTCCGTGGCGGCGATGTTGTCCACCACAAGAACATCCTCGCGACCCATCCGATTGAGGGTTATCAGCGTATTGGTACCGATGAATCCGGCACCGCCGGTTAGAATGATCATCGCTCTACCTCATTATTTTTCACATAGCGTTTCAACCAAAATACAGGTCACAATAAAAACCGGAAAGCGGTTCCGGTTCGGCGGATGGCCCTCCCCCCGTGTTTCTTCAGCGACGTGGATGGTCCGAACTGCGGCGGTAAGAGGCGATTAAAGCCACGAGCTCTTCGATCGCGATTTCAAGGCGGTCGTTGATCAAAACGTGCCGGTACAGATCCCGACTGGCCATCTCCGCCGCGGCATTTTTGATGCGACGATTGATTTCCTCCCGACTGTCGGATCCGCGGCTGCGCAAACGTCTTTCTAACACCTGACTGGATGGCGGCATGATGAAAATCGTTATGCTCTCGGCGAATCGCTTTTGAATTTGCAGCGCCCCTTGCACATCGATATCCAGCAGAATGTCATGCCCGGATGCCATCTCCTTTGTGATGAACTCCGCGCTGGTACCGTAATAATGTCCGTGCACCTTGGCCCACTCCGCCCATCGCCCGGCATCGATGCCCCGAATGAATTCCGCTCGGCTGATAAAATGATACGCAACGCGGTCCTGCTCTCCGCTGCGGGGTGCACGGGTTGTATAGGAAATCGAGTACCGCAGTTCGGGAATTCGAGTTAACGCAGCCTTGCAAAGAGTGGATTTCCCTGCACCGGATGGGGCGGATATGATGAAAAGTCTTCCTTTACCGGCCTGGTCCCCGGTCGGCGCATCCGGTGCGGCGTTTCCTGAAAGGGCTCTCTTATCCGAACTTGTGGCACTCATGGCTGTTCTGTAAGGGTCGAAAACCGCTGGGATATCGTTTCGGCCTGAATGGCGGAGAGAACGATGTGGTTGCTGTCCATGATGATGATCGATCGCGTCCGGCGACCGTGGGTGGCGTCAACCAGTCTTTTTTCCTCGCGAGCTTCGTCCTTGAGCCGTTTCATCGGTGCAGAATTTGGAGAAACGATGGCCACCACCCTGTCGGCAACGACGGTGCTGCCGAATCCGATATTTAGCAGAGTCTGTTCCATATTTGATATTCGATACCTTTCATCCGATGATCTTTGGGGCCGGAGCCGGCAGACACCAACGCTGGATGGACCTGATGGAATGTTCGTCCGTCCGCTTTCATTCGATGTTCTGAACCTGTTCCCGAATCTTTTCGATTTCCGCTTTCACTTCAACGACCAAATGGGCCACCGACGATTTGTCTGTTTTGGACCCCACGGTATTGAATTCCCGGTTGAGTTCCTGAAGCAGGAAGTTGAGTTTGCGGCCGCTGGGCTCGCCCGATTTCATCAATTCAAGAATTTGGTTCAGGTGGCTGCCGGCCCTGACGATCTCTTCGGTGATATCGCTGCGATCGGCAAGAATGGCCGCCTCCTGCGCGATCCGACCCGGATCGATGGATACGATCCCCTCGGTCAGGGTCGTGATTCGATCCATGAGGCGATCGCGATAACCGTCGATCAGATCCGTCGAATGCTGTTTGACTTTATCCAGCCATCCCAAAATCCGATGAATCCGCCGGTCCAGATCCGCTGCGATATATTCACCTTCTTTTGTGCGCATACCGTCTAGATCGTCCAGTGCCCGATGGAGGCATTCTTTTACCACCGGCCAGATTTTCTCCAGGTGAAGTTCGGTTTCCACCGGCTTGATGATATCAGCTACCGCAGCGATCTGTTCCAGCGCGATGGGAGCCTTTATGTTCAGTGCGTCCCGAAGCTGCGTCAATGCCTGATAATATGCCATCGCTTTGGGACGATTGACATCGAAGGAGATCGTCTCTGCGGGCTCGCTGATGACCTGCATTTTCAACTCAACGCGTCCCCGGGCGATTTTCTCAACGACAACGGCCTTGATGCGTTCTTCCAATGGCAGGTACTGCTGGGGCAGCCGAAGGACAAGGTCCAGATAGCGGTTGTTGTAGGATCGAATCTCCAGGCTAACCGATACCGGGTCGTTTCTGCTTTCGGCCTTGGCAAAGGCAGTCATGCTCTTGATCATGTCCGCTTTCTCCGTTTCAGGTCATCGAGATATTTGCGGCGCGTGGCGTTTAAATAGCGGCGCATCCGATCTTCGCGGTAATCGGGATAGGTCCACTCCAGCGGCTGAAAACCGCCGCTGTGATAAATCAGCGTTAGGTCAGCATAAATCCCTTGGCCGATGAAGATGCGATGGCTGTAATTTTTGCCGGTGGCCAGCACAAAGCGCTCCGGCAAAAGGTAGCCGGGATCGATATTCACCCGACGCCGGCACGAATCTGCGAATCTACTTTCGACCCGGTTGGTGAAATGCTTGATGTCCGCCAGGTTCTGCTGCTCAATCAACTCCTTGAACACCACCATGCGTCTGTACAGTGGACCTCCCATCTCGGCAGCGTAATAATCGGTGTGATCGAAAAGCATCCATGCGCTGATCATGTCCACCGGTCCCAGATCGGCGCTGAGGCTGCTGATTCCCGTGGCAACCGCTTGCCGATCGCTCATGAACATACTGATGACGAGTTTGGCGGGCTTGGGCGGTATCGGCCGGCTCATGAATCAAGGGGCTTGGCTTCTTCGATGAGCATGATGGGGATATCGTCCCTGATTTCATACAGGAGTCTGCAGTTATTGCATGTCAAACCGTCCTGGGATTCGTTCAGGTAAATATCCCCTTTGCATTTGGGGCAGGCTAGAATGTCGAGCAGCTCTTTGCTGATGGCCATGAATTTTCTCCTTGCATGAAAAACATACCAGGCACTTGCACGCCGCGGCTCCGTCTGGTCGGCTCAGCTGTTTTCCGGCGCTTCGTTTTCGCGCTGGAGCTTGAGCCACTTGGAAATCTCTTCTTTGATGGCCTTGTCCATTTCGAGAAAGGAAATCGATACACCGATATCATACTGATTTTTTGCGTACGATTCTACCCGAACCACGGTTCCAATGATAAAAAGCGGCTTTTTACGATCCGTGGGGATGTGCACCTGCACCCTCGTGCCGATGGGGATTGGAAATTCGTTTTCAAACAGGATACCGCCGATGCAGATGTTCTTGCCCCTGGCGGTCTGGGTTTGACCTTCGTTGTAGCCGATTTCGCGCACCTTGACTTTTTTGTTGAGATCGATCCGCAGGTACCGCCGCTTGTCTTCCGAAAAAAATGATATGTTGTTTTTGCCGGATCCCTTGGCGCGGTAAAGCGCGCTGTCGGCGCACTTGATCAGTTCTTCGGCCTCGGTGGCATTGAGCGGAAAGGATGCCAGGCCGCCGCTGATGGTCAACTTCGCCTTTTTGCCCTTGAAGCGAAATACGGCCTTTTCGACTTTCTCACGGATTCTCTCGCCGAGAACCAGCGCGCTGAACTTGTCGGTTTCGGGCAGGATCATGATCATCTCTTCACCGCCGTAGCGGGCGGCAACATCCTCAGAGCGTTTTTCACCCAGCATGATCTGGGCCACCTTTTTGAGCACCTCGTCGCCGGCCTGGTGACCGAATGAATCATTGATGTTTTTAAAGTCGTCGAGATCGAAAAACAGTATCGTCAGATCGAGCCCATGGCGCCGGGCCCGATTAATTTCCCTTTCCAGGGTTTCATCAAATGCCTGCCGGTTGAACAAGCCTGTCAGGCTGTCATATCGGGATGCCCTCACGGTGTTCTCGAATATGTGGATCTCCACCACCTTGGGGTTTTCCAGAGATTTGTGGATGGAGCAAAAATAGTCGCATATCGCGGTTCTCAAGCTAACTTTGCGTCCGAGCTGCACGTTTATATTCTCGTAGTGCGCGATGATTTCACGCCAGCTCTGTTCGGCTTCCGCAGGCTCCATCATCAAGTTGGTCATCACATTGAAGATCACCGGGTACACCTGCCGTCCCTGTTGATCGATAATACCGTTTAACGCTTCGATGAGGCGGTCTTCATCCTTGTGGGCATCCAGGCAGTCCAGTATCGAGTCTCGGATTTGCTCCATTCTCATGCTCCCGTAATCCGCAATGGCGGTAAAACTCACTTCGCAGTGCAGTGCCCAGGGGTGCGTCAAACAATCCCCAGCCGGCTGTCAGCGCCTTTTCGTGACCCATAACATGCAATCGCCGGAATGGCAAGTTCAACCCATTTGGCTTAATTTTCATATGGTTAAACGGCAAGCAGTTC
>JAHEIV010000116.1 GCA_024639205.1 Deltaproteobacteria bacterium
CAAAGCAGGGGGCTGCCGTAGCCAGACAGGCCGTGGCAACAAAGATGGCGACGGTTATGCAGATAGGCTTGTTCATCGCACTCGATTCACCGGCAGGGTCACATCACGCCCGGATTTTATCTTCATCCGTGTTGCAGAACCAATGGAGATGAAACCGGCGAGTCATAGTCCTTTTTCCATGCGCCGTATGGTGAACAGATCGTTATCCAGGGACTGGTTGAAGCGAACGTTTTCCAGGGTCAGGATGGTCTTGTGCACGGTGGTCTTGCCCTTTTTCTTATTCACCAGGGTGTCGGTCGCCACCCAGATGCCGTCGATTGGCTCCAGTTTGCGCATGTCCACATACTTTAGATAACCGCCGTCTTTTACCCAATGGATAGCACGCACTACCATGTCGATATCCGGTCTGATGAAAAGAAGAGATTTACTGTAGCCCGTTTCGTCGATGATGTCTTTGGAACGCGGAATCGACCAGATGACCCACACCTTTTTGCCCCTGACTTCGGACTCTTTTCCCTTTTCGTAGAATCGGTAGTCGTAGTCTTCCAGATCACGGGAGGTCATGTCCGCATAATTGAGATCCGATCCCATAAAACTGCCGCTTTTGTCTGTCGTGGCGATCCGTTTGGTTTTCCGCAGTGCCGGCAGGTACAGCCACTGGTCGTCATCTTTTTTGGAATCGTCATAATCAAAGGTCAAAAAGGCGGTGTCTTTGACATCGGCCGGTTGCACAAAAAACATCAGCCGCTGGGTATCGTCGCCCTTGTCCTTTTTAAACGTCGCGATTCTGCGCGCCCTCTCCTTGCCGCGCTTGTCGATCAGGAGCATTTGCATGTCGGCTGTCTGGTTGTCGCCATCATCTCTGGCGTCCACTTTTTCCATAACGGCCCGGGCCTGGGGGTCGTCCGCCGCCGACGTGGGGCCAGCTGTAAAGTTCAAAGAGACTGCCGCAGCCAGCGCGGCAGCGGTTGCAAACATTTTTCCCATATTTATCCTCCCGTTGTGTGTCTCGATATAGGCGATGGTCGAGACTCGATGGGCGGCTGCGGGTCTCTCCCGGCCGCCTTTTTTTTGTTGACCAGAACCATCAGCGCCGGCGCCAGCAGGTAGTCGGCCAGCAGCGCCATTACGATGGTAAATCCGGTCAGCAGACCGAAATTGCGGACATTGCTCATCGTGGCAAAAGAAAAAATAAAAAATCCGACAGATAAAACGATGGTAGTGACAAGCATCGCCCGCCCGGCGGTCTGCAGGGTCTCGTGAACGGCCAAAACCGGATCACCGCTTTGATCGTAATACCGCCGGAAATTGTGCATAAAATGGATGGTGTCGTCCACGGCCAGGCCGATGGCAATGCTGGCAACCATCATGGTGAACAGGTCCATCGGCAGATTGAAAAAGCCGATCACGCCGAGCATGATCAGGATGGGTGCCAGATTCGGAATCATGCTCAGCAGGCCGATGCGCACCCGGCCGATGAGCAGGATCATCAAAATCGTAATCACCACCAGCGCAATGGCATAGCTTTTGGCCATGCTGTGGATGGCAGCCGTGATCGTTCGAGACAGCAGCCCGATCATACCCGTCAGCGTAACGTCTGCCTCCGGGAAATGCCGCTCGAAATACGTATGGACCTGCTCGATGAAAATGCCGGCATGATAGGCATCTTCGAACGGAACTTTGACCATGAAGCGCGCCTTGGCAAACTGGCTGTCGACGAAATCTTCCAGGTCGTCGGATCCGCTGTTTTCGAATAGCAGGAATTCCTGGGCTACCAGGTTGCGGTCCCGGGGTATGCGGTAATAATCCGGCCGGTTTTCATTGAGCGCCTGGTGGATTTCCTTCAAGATAGTGGTCAACGACCAGGCTTTGCCCACATAGAGTTTTTCGTATTCGAGCTTTTCCACGTGGGTGGCGGCGTCCTCGAGCCGGTCGAGAAGTCCCGGATCGTATAGTCCGTTCTCCTTGCCCGTATCGATGATCACTTCCAGGCTGATTGAGCCTTTTAACTGCCGGTCGATCTGTTCGGTTGCCAGTCGTATGGGATTGTCTTTCGGAAACCAGCTCAACGGGTGGTGAGAAAAACGAATAGAGGTGATTGCCACCACCGATGCCAGTATGACGACCACACTGACAATTAAAATGGCGACGGGATGACCGGTGGAAAAGTTGCCCACGGATGTCAAAAACCGTCCCATAACGGTTCGTTCTTCTTTGCCAATCGCCGGCGCTTTGTGCGATATTGACACCAGGGCCAGCAGCGCCGGCAACAGGACGATGGTATAGATAAATGTCAACAGCACACCGAAACCGGCAAAGACCCCCAGGTCCGCTATGGGGGCCAGTTCCGCCGTTGAAAACGACATCAGGCCGCTGGCGGTGGTTACGTTGGTCATGGCAACCGCCAGTCCGGAATGTTCCATGGCGTAAGCGATGGCGTCTTCCTTATCGGCGCCGTCGCGGTAGCGATGGAAGAAGATGGCCAGAATGTGCACCGAAGTACCCACACCGACGGCCAGCAGAAAGGAGGGCAAGATCTGCGTCGGGACCTTGATGGCTGCGCCGAAGATTGCCATCAGACCGAGGGTGCTCAACAGCGATAGAAAAACGACCAGCAGGGGTAGCAGAACCCCAGAGAATCGGCGGAACATGACAAAAAGAAAAAGCGCCACCGTTGCCGTAGCCATCAGCACGAATTTGCGCATATCTCCCATCATCGATTGCTTTAAAAAATGGGTCACCACCGGCGAACCGGCCACCCAGATCGGCAGATCGCCGGTGCGAAAACCTTTTACTACCTGCTGCACGGCAAAGACCACCTCGCTGTTTTCCCTGTCCGTGAGGTAAACCGGACGTTTTGATACGGGCCCCGGATCCGGTGACGCGCCCGGAGAGGCGCTATCGAAGCCCTCCAATAGGTCATCGTCCTGGCCGACACTCGAATGGCTGTGGGTTCGGATGATGATGGTGGTAAAGCGACCGTCCTCTGAAATCAGGGTGTTTTTATACACCGGGTTGGACAATACCCGCTTTTTGAAAACCGCCATCTCCTGCTTGCCGGCGGGCCAGTTCTCGAGCAGGTCTTCAACGATCAGTTCATCCGTTTCACCGCGGGTCTGACGGGCGTTGATCATGCTCGTGATGTCATCGATGTACGGCACCTTTTCTTCCAGCTCACTGTGCACAGATGCAAGGGTTTGCAGGAATGGCATGTCAAAGACATCCGGCGGCTGCAGCGCCACGATGACCACCTCATCGCGCCCGAACTGGTCGCGGAAGGCGTTATACGCCAGCATGGCCGGATCGTCCTCGTGGAGAAAACCCTCCATGGACGTGTCGACGGTGATCTTCGGTATCTGAGACACGATAGCGGCCGTGACAAGGATTACGGTGACGATGGTTTTTATGCGGTTGCGATAGATGGTCCGTGCAATTTGCGCGAAGCCCTTTTCGATCCAGTTGCGAATGGAAGCCATGCGGCCTTACTCCCAATAACGTAGATGATTCGGTTTGCGAAACATTTGCCGATGCCGGCAATCGACGTTCTCATCGGCTTGCCGGGCGGCTATCGTTTGATCGCCCGCAGCACTAGTTTCTCGACATCCGCGAGCGGCGCGGATCCGTCTTCGGACTCGGGCAACAGGACCTCTTTTTCAGCAATGTCGACCAATCGCTGGCGAACCGGTCGCGTACTTCGTATATAGGTCATGGTGCCGACCACCATCAGGTGCAAAACAAGCGGATGGACGTGAATAAAAACCTTCTTTTTGTGACCTTGCTTCACAATGCTGGACACCGTATCCAGAATACGAAGCATGTCTTCGGCCACCGTTTCGGGGAAATTTCGGCCGCCGGATGCAAATTCACGCATCAAGATGGGCGGCAGCAGAGGATGCTGTTCAAAAGTTGCAGCCATGCTGCGGATATAGGCCTTTAGCTTTTTCACCGGTGTTTGCGCCCGGGCCACCCTCTGTGTGAGCCGGGTTGCGGTGTCGCTGAAGACGTCGTGAAGTACCCGGGCGTACAAGGCTCTTTTATCACCGATATGGTAATAGATCATGGCCTTGTTCACGGCGGCCCGGGCTGCAATTTCATCGATTCGGGCACCTTCGAATCCGGAGTCGGCAAAGATCTCCAGGGCGGCGGAAAGGATCCGCTCAACGCTTGACTGCTTTTTTAACTCCTGCGCTTTCATTGGCTTAGCGGAAATGCTGTTAAAATATTGATTGAGCGGAGACGAAAAAACCAACTGTTTAGTTTAACTAAATAGTTAAACCATAGAGCGTATCCTGTGTCAACCGTTATTCGCTGAATGATAGAATTTGAATCAAACCTCTCCTATGTTGATGGGGCGCCGGAAGCCGGCTGCCGTAAAGTTGTTCGCCTGGCTTCCGGCGCGATAATCTGTCCAACCCGTCACCGGATAAACCGAAACCGGGATGTCGGCACCCACAAAACAGGTCTAGTGCTGCAGAATCCAAATTTACAAAGCAACCCATGATGTTTATACTGGAGCCATCAACGCCGTATAATTGAGCCTTTCATCATCACCAAATAGCAGGTGTGAGCTATGGACAATAAGCTGAAAAAAAAATCCTTCTGCAAGTGGGGCAAGGAAAACATCAAAACCAATATCGCCGATGTCATTGACCTGACGACAAAGCCAAAATATGTCTGCCAGAAGTGCGCCCGGGTGGCTCGGCGAAAGTCAAATGTCTGTGATCCGTACGGACTGACAAAAAAAAAGAAAAAAGCCTGACGGGCAGGCGTTAATCGGTTTGCAGACCGCTACATGAAGAGGAGCGAATGAAGATTCTGACATTGATTCGGCATGCCAAGTCGAGTTGGAAACATTCCGGGCTGGATGACGTGGATCGACCGTTGAACCGCCGTGGGCAGCGCGACGGACCGCTGATGGGCGATGTGTTGGCTGCAAAAGGCTTCTCCCCCGACACGATTTTCACCAGCCCGGCCCTGCGGGCGCTGCGAACGGCCGAAGCGATTGCAGCGGCGATACAATATCCGGAAGAGAGAATCGTTTTAGACACACGCCTGTATCACGCCGATACCGACGACTTGTTGGAAGTGCTGCAATCGATGGCCCAACCCGTCGACTGGATTGCCTGTGTGGGACACAATCCGGGTCTGACCGAGCTGGCCAACTACCTTGGCCGGAAACGGTTTGACAACGTGCCGACCTGTGGGGTGGTAGAGATGCGGTTTGAATTGGATCGGTGGGTCGATATCGACCGAGTCGCACCGAAGCGTCTCGATTTTGACTTCCCCAAAAAGCACCGGTCGTCTTGATTTCGATCTGAAAGAAAATCATATGAATGCACAACTGAAGTTTGCGGCAATCGATATTGGTTCCAACGCGGTAAGGCTTCTGCTGGCGAGCGTTTTCGAAGACGGCTTGTCGCCGACATTCAAGAAAATGTCGCTGATCCGAATGCCGATCCGCCTTGGCGATGACGCTTTCACCCGCAGCCGAATCTCAGAGAATAAGATCGTTGAGCTGGTCAAGACGATGGTCGGTTTTAAACACCTGATCGATGCCTACCAACCGATCGAAACCGCGGCCTTCGCCACTTCAGCGATGCGAGAGGCGCAAAACGGTCCCGAGATCCGCGAGCGGATACGGGAAGCTTCCGGCATTCAATTGGAGATCATCGACGGTAAGCGCGAAGCCGGGGTCATTTTTCAAAACAAAAGCGCCGACCGCTTCGGCGGTTACAACGCCTACCTTTATGTCGATGTGGGAGGCGGCAGCACCGATATCACCCTGTTCTCCCAGGGGCGCATCGTTACTTCCGGTTCATTTGACATCGGGACAATCCGTTTGTTGGAAAATCTGGTCAGCCAGGGATACTGGCGGAAAATGCGCCGCTGGATTCAAACGCATACCGCTCCGTATACATCTTTGGCCGCCATCGGCAGTGGCGGTAACATCAACAAGCTTTTCCGGTTGGCGAACTGCAAGAACGGCAAACCGCTGTCCTATCCGAAGATGAGAAAAGTCAGGCGGTTCCTAAACCATTTTACCGTCGAGCAGCGCATTACCGAGCTTGGGCTGCGACCGGACCGGGCCGATGTCATCATCCCGGCGTCCGACATCTATCTGAAAGTCATGAAATGGGCCAAGATCAAAAACATCTTCGTGCCCATAGTCGGTCTTGCCGACGGGATCGTTCATATTCTCTACGACAAGTACAAAGCCCACAGCGCTGCAATCGAAATGTCACCTGCTAATCAGGAGCCGGGCCCTGGGCAGTCAACCTGACGATCGAAACAGACCCGGCAACGTCACGAAGTCATGAATGCAATGGAATCAGAGAGATACGCACTGCCGGATCCCTTCGATATGGGTCGGCTGAAGCAAGATTTTCAGAAGCGGTTTCACGGCATTGAAGACAGTCGCCACACGCGCGAACTGGAAGTATTCGACACCTTCGACTGGCGCCTGTACGCCCGGGGTCGACTGCTGGTCAAGGAGGGGGACAGCCTTATTCTTTTCGATACCCGCAGCGACCGGGAGTTAATTACCCAAAAGGCTTCGCGCAAGAACGACCTGCGGTTTTGGTGGGAGCTGGACGATTCGCCGCTCAGGCAGTACTTGCGAAAGATCCTGGACATGCGTGCGCTGGTGCGCCTGGTCAGGCTCAAGAAGAGCATCAACACGGTAAGCCTTCTCAACACAGAGGAAAAAACGGTGGTGCGGGTGGCCTTTGAATTGGTCGCCGCCGCAGAAAAAAAAGCCTCCAGCAGACCCCTGCAGGTTTGCAAGCTCATTCCTGTGCGCGGTTATCCAAAGCAATTAAAGGCTGCCGGTATGATCCTCTCATCGGCCGGGTTTACCGCAGAAGCCGAGAATCTTCTCATCGCCGCCCTGGAAGAAAACAGGCTGCAACCCGGAGGATACTCGTCCAAAATTAACATTCCGCTGCGACCGGAGATATCTGCCGGTGAAGCCTCCCGCCTGATCCTGGCCCATATCGTGCAAAGTATGCGCCTGAATGAACCCGGTATCCGCAAGGATATCGATTCCGAATTCCTGCACGATTTTCGGGTTGCGGTCCGTCGTGCGCGTTCGCTGCTCACTTTGATGAAAGGTGTTTTTGATCCGGATGTCAATCGATCCCTGAAAGTGGACCTGCAGACGGTCGGAAAGGCTACCAACCGGCTGCGGGATCTGGACGTATACCTTCTGCAGCAGCGCCGTTACGAAGATCGGATCCCTGAGCGGCTGCGATCGGGGATCACCCCGCTATTCACTTCCCTGCGGCGTCGCCGCAGCCGGGAGCGCACAAAAACGGTTCGTTTTCTCGGCTCGGCCGATTACCGGCGTATCATTGCACGCCTCGAAGCGGTATCCAGGATCGATACAGATCCGGGTCAATCGAAAACGGACTACGCGGGTCAACCGATCAAACCGCTGGCAAGCCGGGTCATCTATAGGCGATACCGGAAGATCATCAAGGCCGGCAAACGGATCGGCGAGTCAACCCCGGATAACGACCTGCACCGGCTGCGAATCGAGTGCAAGAAATTACGCTATGCGCTGGAATTTTTTCAGACACTGTACCCGGCCGACGATATGAAGAGATTGATCAAACAGTTGAGATCTCTTCAGGACAATCTCGGAAGGTTCAACGATCTTTCCGTTCAGCAGGATTTTCTGCAAGCCTTTCTGAAGACCATCGACGGGCATAAACCCAACGCGGTCGAGCTGGCTGCCGCCACCGGCGCATTGATCAACCGGCTGCACCTGGAACACCGGCAGGTGAGGGATGCCTTCAGGGGGGTCTTTGGCAAATTCAACTTTCCGAATAACCATCAGCTTTACCGACGGTTGTTTGCATCGCAGGAAAACCCATCGTGAAGATCCTGGCATTTTACAACATCAAAGGAGGCGTCGGTAAGACGGCATCCTGCGTGAACCTGTCATACCTGGCCGCTGCGGACAAAAACCCGACGTTGCTTTGCGATCTCGATCCGCAGGGGTCGGCTTCCTACTATTTCCGAATCAGCCCGTCGGCCAAATACGACAGCCGCAAGTTCCTCAAGGGGGGCAAGAAAATCGCCGGGAACATCAAGGGCACTGACTTTGAGCACCTCGATCTGCTGCCCTCCGATCTTTCCTTCCGTAATCTGGACATCC
>JAHEIV010000117.1:0-3587 GCA_024639205.1 Deltaproteobacteria bacterium
GGTCATACTCTTCCTGCTTGAACAGCCCGGCGTCGATGGCGTTGCTGCGCCAGACATTCAGTGCCACCCGGCTGCTGTAATATCCATCTCGTTCCATCGAGCGTTGCAAGCGCCATAAGCTGTTGTAGGCAGCTGTTCTCAGCTGCTTTTTCGTAAGAACGATCGGTTGCTCTTCTTCGGCATTGACCAGTGCCACAACCCCGGGCAAAAACGCCAGCCACAGGATAATACCGATCAGGGCGGCAAAGATCAGTTTGCGCTTCGCATCGGGCGAAAAGTTGGCGGCAACAACCGCCAGGTTCGCCTGCAACCGGCGATATCCCGGCAGCCGGGCTGAAGGGCTGTGACCGGATCCGGAAACGGGGTTGTCTGATGCGCGAATCGATCGATCCATATGCCTGTGTTTACTCTTCCGTGCGACACCCTCAGCGCTGATAGACGACCAGATGCTCGTATATCGATGTGGTGAACAGCTTCAGGACGCAGGCGACCGGGATGGAAATGACCATTCCCACGATTCCGGCCAGCTGGGCCCCGACGATAATGACAATCACAACGGCAACCGGGTGCAGGTTGATGATCCTGGCCACAATCAGCGGAATAATAAAAAGCATGTCGACCAGTTGGGCGGTCACGTACACGCCGGCAACCATCCACAACTTCCAGCCGGGAACACCGATCACCGTCCCGATCACCAGCGCCGGCAGGGCGCCGATAACCGGACCGAGATAAGGGATCAGATTCATCAGTCCCGCAAATATTCCCAGCAGCAGCGAGTATGGATATCCGATAGCCGCCAGGCCGAGCCAGACCACCGCCCCCACGATGCCGGCTTCCAGCAGCCGGGCCCGGATGAACCCGCCGAGCTGAACATTCATCCGATGCAACAGGGTCAGCGCCGGTTCGAACAAATGGTTGGGCACCATGGCCATGAGTTTTTTAACAGCCGCCTGGCCATCGAGCAGCATGAAAAAAGCGAAAAAAGGGGACAAAATCAGCACCGATATCAGCGTCGAGAAAAACAGCGGCAGACCGGCGACGATGCGTCCCGACAGGCTGGCAAGCCTTTGCCCGGCGTCCATGCTGAAGTCCAGATCGGTGATACCGGACATGGCGCTGTTGACCCATCGTTCCGAGCGAGCCAGGATCTGGGTGGTCCCTTCGATCAGCACCGGCAGTTCGGTCTGCAGCGAAGCCAGCTGCCGTGCAATCGCCGGCAGCAGCAGGTATACTCCCGCAGCGAAGGCCGTGCTGAAAAGCACATACAGTGCCGCAACCGCAAGCTTTCGCGACAAGCCGCTGCGTTCGGCGGCATTGACCGCCGGTGCCAGCAAGTAATGGATGACAAAGGCCAGCACGAAAGAAATCAGAACCGTGTCGATGGCTGCAACGATCAGCGCGCAGAGTACCACCAGGCCGCTGACGGCTGCGATTTGTATCGTCCGCTCTCTGGCTATGGCGCGGGTGGCTGTCAAGACGACGGCTCCACTGTTTTGAGCGCCTTTTGCCGGTGCTCATCTTCCAGCGCGGCAAGGCGGTCGGTTGTTTGCCGCAGCCGGCGGCCCAGCACCTGCCCCAGGCGCATGGTGATCCGAACCCCGGCGGCCGGATTGCGTTCCAGGACCTCGAGCAGGTCCGGTTTGAAAAAACCGATCAGTTCCGTTTCTTCCAGGGCCCTGGCATCGGCACTGCGCCGGCTGGCATCTTCGACCAGGGCCAGTTCGCCGAAAAAATCGCCGGGTTGCAGATTTGCGATTTGAATGTCACCGGCTGCAGTTCCCGGCTCCGATGTCGACCCGTTGACGGTGATCGCCACCTTGCCCTTCAGGATGATGTACATCCCGGCCCCTGTTTCCCCCTGCCGGAAGATACGCTCTGTCTGCCGGTATCGACGCAGGTGAACGATGTTGCGGACAAACCGGATCTGCCGGGCATTCAGATCCTGGAACAGGACGTTGTCGCGCAGGACATTTTCAACTGTCGGGTCTCCGGAGGCCGGTTTGAAAAAATGCTCCCACAAAGATGCTGCCATTGAAGTCGATTCCGTACCGGGGTACCTATCGGTTCAAATTGTCGCCATACGGGTATGAAACGCCATGATATCGGGTTTATTGATCAGCGCGGCTGAAAAACATTCATGAAACCTGCGGATAAACGCACGTTGATTCCATTATAAACAAATTTACTTGTAAAATCAATATCTAACGTTCAAAATCCTATCAGTTGCGACGGCTGTTTTGTTTTACATCCCACCGCTCGGCCGGTCCGGTTTGGATGGAGCGGTCTGGGTCAGGTTCGCGCAGAAGGGAAAACGGCTCTGTGTTGCGCTGTCATCAGCGATTGGATTTGCCGACCCGCAGCAGCACGCCGCCGCAGGACGACCGACGGGGGTCGGCTCTCCACAGCACCTCGGCCGTGGCAGTTGGATACGCGGGCATCGGATCGTGATCCGCAAAGAGGACGTATCCGCTGATGCCGTCCTCGTCCGAGCCGCCCTGTAAATACGCATCATCGAATGCTGCGGCTGTAAGAGCAACGGCCTGCGGGAAAGCCATCAGATAAGGGTAAGCCATTGCCGGGTGCCGGTAAACCAGGCGAAGGGGTGCATTTGTTGGCACCAGGGCGGCCATTTCAGCCACCCGGCCATCTTTGAATAGCCGGGTGGCCGGCTCGAGTCGGTTGCGGCCCCAGTCAGAGGCGATCCAGGCACTCTCACCCGGCACGGCCGCCGGCGTGCAGGCAGGCCGGGCGGTTGCATCACCGCACAACGTTAGATTCTCGCTGGCACCGGCTATCAACACCGGCAGCGTGACAGCCGGTTTCAAAAGATTGAATGCACTGGCATACAGCAGCAGCAAAACGGCTATTTCCTGCAAGCGCCGCCGGCCGGCAGGGGAGATGTACCAGGGCGGCAGGAAAAGAGCGAGCGTGAAACCGCTGCAAACGAAAAACAGGGTGAAGAAACGAACATTGTCCGGGCACCAGGCGGCAACGAGCACCACCAGGAAAAAGTACCCCGCCAGGCCCACGGCGATGGCCTTCAGGCGCCGGGGTGCGCGAATCGCAGCATACACCACGGCCGGCAGCACCAGTAGAAAACCGAAGGGGCCGAACCAGGCAATCCGTTCGTCCGGCAGCCAGTGGATGGCAAAAGGTGCCGCCGCGCCGAAGTTTCCGAGCACCGGGGCAACCAGGAATTCGTAAAGCCGCTGCAGCGTGCCGGACACGGTGAATCCGAACGCCCAGCTGCAAATCACATCGAAAGGTCGGGTGAAATGGGCGCTGGAGAAAACATAGCGAATCAGGTTGGCCAGTGCTCCCTGGATGCCGTCTGCGTTGAGAAGAAACGGTCCGAATTCGGTGGAACCGAACCATTGGCCCTGGCGAGCGTGGTTGAGGACGGCCAGCCAGAGCTGGGAGAACAAAAGAAGTGCTGCCAGAGCGGCCGGCAGCAGTCGAAGACGTGACACCAGCAGGTTCCACCAGGTGATAAAACCGTGGCGCCGAAAAAGCAGCACCGCGGACAAAGGGATCATGACAGCCGGAAATGCCGCATCCATCGGAGAGCCCGAGATGGTGAACAAGAT
>JAHEIV010000117.1:3687-8143 GCA_024639205.1 Deltaproteobacteria bacterium
CGCCGGCGATAAAGGCCAGCTGGAAAACCGCGGAGAGAAGCATCAGCGGTGTGATCAGGGCATAGGCACACGATTCGGAAACGCTGTTGCCCCAGCGGCGAAACAGGGCAAACCCGCCCAAACACAAGAGGACGACCTCGCAGGTCGATAAGATGGATGCTGGTATCCCGCTCACTGTCAACCGTCAGCATTCTTGAAAGCGCTGATCACAGCGGCCGGCCAGAGTATCGGATGGCGCCGGATCGCCCGGGGGAGTTTACTTCTTTTCTTTTTGTGCTTCTTTATTCTTCAGATGTTCGACGATTTCCACCATGAAGTCCCGCATGTCCGTGGCCAGCCGGGTGCATTCGGGGCAATACACCTTTTTGATCATATAGCCGTGGTCATCGTTTTGATGCCAGTACCAGCGGCCGTATGGGCTGCCTCTGCAAAACTTCTTGCCGGTGTATGCGGCAATGGGGCAACCGGTGCAAACCAGTATGTAAAATAACCGGCAGGGTGGGCAATCCAGAACACCGCCGTCCGAGCTCTTGCCGGCGATGATCCGGTCCCATTTTCGTACCGAGGCTTCCATGATCGATAGCCTATTCATTGGTCAGATCCTCAGCGTTTTGTTGGCAAATTCGATGTGCAGCGGTTCGGTCAGCGATTTCCAGTAATGGCGCTGTACTTTCACGCTGCGCTTTAATGCATACAACACCTTTTTAGGCCTGGCCTGACCTGCGATGATGGATGGGTTGCTGCGGGTGAGATCGGCCAACTCCATCAAAACAGCCCTGGTCGCCTCACCGATGACATCGACGGCATAGCCGCCCTCCAGCGCCAGCACCAGTTTTCCCCGGCAGCAGGTATCGGCCAGCTCCATGATGCAACGGGTCATTCCGGCAAATCCCCGAGCGGTCACCTGCATGCCGCCCAACGGATCTGCCGGGTGCATGTCGAATCCGGCGGATACGAGTATCAGATCGGGTTTGAACTCTGCCGCCAGCGGCGGCAGAAGCGCTGAAAGAATGGCCACATATTCACCGTCGCCGTATCCCCGCGGGATCGGCAGATTCACGGTGAAGCCTTCACCGGGCCCGATTCCAGTCTCGGTAAAAAAGCCGGTCCCCGGAAAATGGGGGTACTGGTGGATGGAAAAAAACAGAACCGCAGGATCGCGCTCGAACAAATGCTGGGTGCCGTTTCCGTGGTGAACATCCCAGTCGACGATAAGGATCCGCTCCATTCCTAATTTTTGCCGGGCAAACTCGGCCGCCAGGGCTACGTTGTTGAACAGGCAAAAGCCCATGGCTCGGCTTTTTTCAGCGTGGTGGCCGGGCGGCCGCACCAGCGCAAATGCATTGGTGATCTTTTCGGAAGCGACCATCGCAACGGCCTCCAGCAGGCCGCCGACGGCAAGACAGGCTGTTTGGTACGAGTCGGCACACGTAACGGTATCACCGGTCAGGGCTGCGGTTTCCAGTCCGTCCGTCGCGGCGATTTTCGACACATATTCCGGTGAGTGAACCAGCAAAAGCTCTTCTGTGGTGGCCATGCGGGGGGTGATCTCGGTGAGCTGCCGCCGGGCGTCCATCTGCTCGAGCATCGCATAGATCGCCTGCAGCCGCTGCCGGCTCTCCGGGTGGCCGTTGTTCGTGCGGTGATTCAGATACCTTTGGTCCCAGACTATTCCGGTGCGATTCATTTTTTTCACTTCTGCCTGTTTTCCGTTTCCACCACGGGCACGGTCAGCACCTGGCAGGGAGCCCGGCGCAGGGCGGCTTCGGTGGTCGATCCGATCAGCCATTTTTGAATGCCGCTGCGGCGTTTCACTCCCACAATTAGCAGCTCCACCGCGTGCTTTTTGGCGTAGGCAATCATCTGGTCACCGGCGGTTCCGGGCACGATCGCCGTCGCAACCGAATCGTCTGACTGCATGTCGTGCGGCAGCTGTTCGACCAGGCGGGCATGCAGCCGATCCAGCAGTGTTTGCTGGATTTCTTCATAGGGTGCCGTCGTCGGGTCGATCACCCCCTCATCGATCGGTTTTTCCAACGCATGCACGCAGTGCAGCAAAGCGCCAAACGGCCGGGCCAGATCCACCGCCCACCGAAACAGCGGTTCGGTTGGCGACACCAGGTCACAGCAAATCTGGATATTTGTCAGGCTCAGTTTTTCACCGGACGGGCTGTCGTCCGACTGTCTCAGCGGTTTGACCACCAGCATCGGTATCGGCAGGGTCTGTGCCAGTTGCTCGACGACCGTGCCGAGCAGCAGCCGTTTCCATCCCGACAAGCCGTAGCTGGCCGTTAAGACCAGATCGACGGGGTGATCCAGCACCAGCTCCTTGAGCTCATCCACCGGTTCGCCGGTGCGGATCTCCGAACGCCACGGCAGCGTCTGTGCGGCCATGAGTTCTTCGATCATCGCCCGGGCTCGCCGGGTGCCTTCCTTGCTGTCGCTCATCTGCCCGGAAGCTGCCGTGTCCTGCGAGGCACTGCGGGGAAAACATACGGAATGGAAAATTACCAGGTGAGCGGAAAGGCTGTCTGCCAGCTTTGCGGCATAGTTGACGAGCTGTTTGGAAAACTTGGAAAAATCAATGGCGCATAAGATGGTAGCCGGTTGTTTTACCATAATCACCTTACCGGATTGAGTATTTTCGACAGTTCGAGCAAGCTTTTGCTGCTGCCCACCGCAATCACCGTATCCTCGGTCCTGAAACGATTGGTGGCGGTCGGATTGAACAACATGGTTCCATCGGCCCTGCGGATCGAGATGATCATCACATTGAGTTCCTGCCGGATGCCGGAATCCTGCAAAGATACCCCGAGGAGCCGCGAGTGTTCGTGCACCGGGAACTCTTCGATGTGAATATCGGTCTCCTCGTCGGAAAACGCCATTTCCAGGTAGTGGATAACGGTGGGACGCAGCACGGCGTGGGCCATTCTGCGGGCGCCCAGATCGTAAGGAGAAATCACCTTGCCGGCGCCGGCTGCATAAAGCGTTCGCTTGGACTCATCGGTGATGGCACGCGCCACGATGAATAGCTCCGGATTCAAGTTCAGGGCGATCAGCACCAGAAAGACATTATCTGCATCGGTGGCCAGAACGGTCAGCAGCCCCTTGGCTTGCTGAATGCCGGCCTTGATCAACAGATTCTCATCGGTGGCCTCTCCGATAAGGTAGAGAACGCCATCTTCATTTAACACCGGCAATCGCTGCGGGTCCTTTTCGATCACCACCACATCCAGGTATCTTCCGATGAGGTACCTGCTGAGCACCCGTCCGATGCGTCCGTAGCCGCAGACGATATAATGGTCTTTCAATCGTTTGATCTGGTGATCCAATTTTCGCCTCCCCAGAATTTCTCTGATGCGGCCCTCCACCAGAAACTGAATCAAGTTTCCGACCACATAGAGGTAGACTCCGACGCCCAGGAAAATCAGGACAATGGTGAAGACCCGGCCGGCTGCTCCGATCTCTCGAATTTCACCGTATCCGACCGTTGTCAGCGTAATCACGGTCATGTAAAAGCTGTCGAACAGCGGCCAGTTTTCTAACAGCGCATAGCCTCCGGTGCCGATCACCAGTATGGCTACGGTTAAGGTGCCAACAATCAATGGGCGGGGTGTTCGATCCAAGTGAATTTCGCCTACCAGTTGCAGGTTACCGGTTGCGCAGCGACCGTAACGCGATCATATCATGGAAATTTTAATGCAAACGTATTTTATTTAAAGTATTCAAAGCCGCAGCACTCGTTTGCGCTGAATTTGTCTGGTGACACATGGTCGCGGGCTCTCTTTTTACAGAACAGCATGAAAGTTTTCACCTTACGGGCAGGCGGCGAGTTCGAGGCACCCATTTGACGCATTATCTTGGACTTGCGGCAGCACAAGCGCAGCTGCGTGCTTGAATGCCCTGCATATGAACGCCTCGAACTTCTGAGATATACGGGTTCGGCCATAGCGGCGGACTACTGGCTGCCACTGCTGCGACTTTTATGCTTCATATACTGCCACTGTTCGGCAGTGTATTTATTTGGTTTTCCTGAAGAGCTGCATCCACTAAGAGCAACCGTGTAGGCCATAACCATACTGGCTGCAGTTGCCAGTATGATATATTGTCTGCCATGCAACTTGATATTTTTACCCAATTTTGAGGCAATCAGCTTAAGATCATTCAGCAAAGAACTTCTATTTTTTTCGTATCGTTTCGTTTTCATAGATCCCCCATACTATGTTTCGTCTATTTAGCTGCCTGTTTTTTAACCATCCGGAATTGGTATCGATGCCGTAGCCCGAACCTTTCATGAATATTTTTCTGTTGTGCTGAATATGGACACGAAATATACGGAACAGGGCTTTTCCAGAAGAAATGATCCCCGTATCGCAAATCAGGAGCTTATTGTGTGAATCCGGTTTCCGGGTGCCACTTGCGTATACTGATCAGGTTTGGAAATGCATGGGCTTTG
>JAHEIV010000118.1 GCA_024639205.1 Deltaproteobacteria bacterium
ATTGATCGACGATCTTTTCGGCCTCCTGTTCCAGCTGCTGAAATTTCCGGTTGTAAGCGGCCAGTTCTTTCTCCGCCTCCTTTTTCCGGGCTTCCAGATCTTCGAGCTGGTCCTTGATGCCTTGAATTCGATCACTGAGCGCCTTGGTCACAGGTTTGCGCAGCAAATAGATGAGGATCGCGAGAAGCACGGCAAAGTTGATCACCTTGTACGTGTCGGTCGCCATCCAGCCTTTTGCCGGTGCACTCTCGGCTTCGGAGCCATGCCCTTCGGTCGCTCCCATTGCAGTTCCGCTGAAAAAAATCAGTATAACCGCTGTAAACAGCACCACCCATCGTTTCATGGCAGATACGCGGTGGGTGTCGCTCAGACGCGTGGGTCTCATTAAACGGCCCTCCCCAGTATTTTTTCGCCGATGGCCGCTGCAAAACCATCCACATCCTTGAGCAGAGACTGCCTGGCGACTTGCACATCCGTGGCTATTTGCCCGCGAACATGTGAAAGCTCGGTTTGCGCCTTTTCGTTGATCTGGGCGATGATTTCTTTCTCCTCGCCGGCGGCTTCGGCAAGCAGGTTCTCTTTTTTCTCCAGCCCCTTGACCCGCGCGCTTCGCAGTCCGGTGTTAAACGCCTCCTGCTTGTCGGCGGCGTCTTTTTGAAAAGACTCGATGCTTTGCTCCAGCCCGGTGATTTTTTTATTCCGCTGCTTTAGGACATTGCGGATCGGCTTGTACAGAATGAGGTTGAGCACCCAGATCAAAAAAACGAAATTGGCCATCTGCAGTAAAAATGACCAATTCGGGATTACGGTCAGACCGCCTCCGCCCTCTGCACCCCAGGCGGCACCGGCTGTTATGAAAATAATGGGAATAACAAGACAGGAAGACCGCAACGGCTTCCGATTGGGGACACAAAGTTGCATGCGGCAGACCTCCATCACAGAAACGATGATACGTACGGTCGATGATCCGCTGAGATCCCCGCGACTGCGCAGGGCTTCCGTGGATCCCTGTTCGCCTGAGCAGCGGATCCTTGCTTCCGCCGGATGATTCTCAATCGATGAAACCTTTAGGGTATCCTCGAAGCGAAACGCTATGGGATTGAAGCCTGTCGAGCCGTAGCGGGGAATCAAAAAAAAAAGACCGTCCATTTCGACTCGGGCGGTCTATACCATTCGACTCAATTAATTGTCAAAGGTTTTTTGCAAAATTTTTATGTATTTCACGCCTCTTCGGCGCCGGAGGCTCGAACCGGCGAAAGCCTTTTTACAGCGCCGCCGGTGGAACGATCTTTCATCGAACAGTTGCCGGTCAACATACCGCCCTCCTCGATGGAAATCACCGGTGATTGGATGTCGCCCTTCACGCGGCCCGGCGGATACAATTCGATGCGATCGTTGGCATCGATGGTGCCGATCACCTCACCCATGACAATCGCCGTTCCAACCTCAATTTCAGCGTTGACAACCGCTTTCTCCCCTACAATAACGGTTCCCTCGCTGCTTCTGATCTTGCCCTTTACACTGCCGTCCAATCGAATCGTTCCCTGAAACTCGATTGTCCCGTCGATGCTGGCATCCGGTCCCAGAAAAGTGGAAATGCCGTCGTGTTTTTTACCTTTTTTGCGCATGAGATCATCGCCTCCTTAGTGAATTTACCGTATTCCGCGTATTTCAGTAGGTTTTTTTCAGCCAAGCTGATAAAAATCGAAACAATCGTGTCGGACGCTGTCTTTCAAATGCTTGTGTGTCTGCAACTACCAACCTGCAGCGGTTGGCACACCAAAGCAGTCAACCTTGCCCTTCGGGCGCGTTGGTTCTGCCTGCTCTGGTTTCAGCCTCCCCCTCGCTGATGCGCAGGTGCTGGCGGGTGATGAACGGTTTTGCGTTCCGTGTTTCGAGTTTCGAGTTTCGAGTTTTCAGAAAAACAAAGGCCCGAGCTTCCGGATCGCAAAGCTCCCCGCCGCCTCATCAATAATTTATTCCAATGTAAATCGGCGCATGCTCACATTGATCAGCAATCCGACGGCGATCATTGTCGTGGCTATCGAAGAACCTCCGTAACTGACAAACGGCAAGGGGATGCCCACAACCGGCATCAAGCCCATCACCATGCCGATGTTTACAAATACCTGCCAGAATATCATGGATGAAATCCCCACCGCCAGGATAGTACCGAATGGATCGCGGCTGCTGTAGGCAACGTTGAGTCCCCAGATGACGAGCAACAGGAACAAAAGGATCAGCACCGCAGAACCGACAAACCCCCACTCTTCGGCAAACACGGAAAATATAAAATCGGTGTGCTGTTCGGGCAAGAAGTTCAGCGCATTCTGGGTACCTTTCAAATATCCCTTGCCGGTGAGAACGCCCGAGCCGATGGCGATCTTGGACTGAATGATATGATAGCCGGCACCGAGAGGATCTCCTTCCGGACTCAAAAAAGTGAGAATGCGCCTTTTCTGATAGTCTTTCAGAAAAAACCATACCAGCGGAACCGTAACCATCCCGGATAAGAGCAGGTACCGAAAGGATCGCTTTTCAATTTTTACAAACACCGTCATGGACCCGGCGATCAACACCACCAGCAGAGCGGTGCCGAGGTCGGGTTGCGCAACGATCAGAGCAAAAGGCAGGGTGACCAGCGCCACCGGTATCAACAGCTGGCGCAGGGTGAATCCCCTGGTGTAAGCGTTTTTTGAATAGTAGCTGGCCAGGGCGATGATGACCGCAATTTTTACGATCTCCGATGGTTGCACGGAAATGGGCCCGAACATGAGCCATCGTTTGGAACCGCTGACGTATTTGCCGAAAAACAAAACGGCAATCAGCATGACAATGCAAAGCACGTAAAAGCTGTTGGCATATCGATCCAGCTGTTTGTAATTAAAAAGAATCGAGATGATCATACACCCGAGTCCGACGCTGAACCAGATCAGCTGTTTGATCACCAGTGTCTTTTGCGCTGCGGCGGCATCGGCCGTAACAACGCTGTAGAGGGTGATCAAACCGAAACAGCCCAGCAAGACGGCGACGGTGAACAGCCCCCAGTCAAAATATTGGACAAAATGACGGTCGAACATCAGGCCTCCGAAATCCTGGTCGAGCTTTCAACGAGCACGAATCGCCGAAAGGATGCTATTTTTATTCGCCTCCGCTGCGCATGCCCGAACCCGCCCCGGCCCGAGGATGGCAAGCTTGCCGGCCGCATGTCGCGTGCTGCAGGCCGCGGGATGCGTGCCCTGTGAACACGGGGCTGAGCCGGCTGCCGCTCGTTATCCGCAGTTTTTACGGGTTCTGCGGCTTGCTGTTGGCGACGATCAACGGCAGCAGCTGCTCTTTCAACAGATAGCTCTTGATGATCTCACGCGCTATCGGTGTTGCGGCACTCGAGCCGTGTTCACCATTTTCCACCACCACCGCCGCCGCGATCCGGGGCGCCTCCGAAGGCGCATAGGCTACGAACCAGGCGTGCGCTTTGAGGTGATCGGCAATCTCCGACTCGTCTTCGGTTTCCTCCTCGTCGTCCTTGCGGCTGATCACCTGGGCGGTGCCGGTTTTCCCGCTGATTTGTAGATCAAAAAAACGGGCGCCCTTGGCTGTGCCCTTGTCGGAATGGACGACCTCCCACAGTCCTTGCCGGATGAGCTCCAGTGTGCGGGGGCTGATCGGCACCTTTCCGCTGATTACCGGTTCGCTCACAAAGGTGGTCTCGCCCTGAGCCGTTTCGATTCTTTTCAGCAGCTGCGGTTTATAGCGGACACCTCCGGTTGCCACCGCCGCTACCATGCCGGCCATCTGCAGCGGTGTGACCAGGTTAAATCCCTGCCCGATGGCCAGAGAAAGCGTCTCCCCCTCCTGCCACGGCTCACCGGTGCGTTTTAATTTCCAGTCGGCCGTCGGTATCAACCCGCTCGATTCGTTTGCCAGTTGAACACCGGAAGGCGTTCCCAGGCCGAAGGCTTTGGCATACCAAGCCAGACGATCGACACCGACGGCCCGGCCGACCTGGTAAAAATAGACGTCGCAGGATTGTGCAATGGCCTGCAGCAGGCTCACACAGCCATGTCCGCCCTTTTTCCAGCAACGATAATCCCTGCCCTTGAAGCGGTATTGGCCGGGGCAGCAGAACTCGGTGTTCTCATCGATGAGTCCTTCATCCAGGCCGGCGACGGCCGTTAGAATTTTATAGGTCGATGCCGGCGGGTATTCCCCCTGAACGGCACGGTTGGTCAGCGGTTTGAGCGGGTCCGAGATAAAGACCTGCCACTGCTCGTGGGTCATGCCGCTCACAATTCTGTTCTGGTCGAAGGACGGGTTGCTCGCCATGGCAAGCACTTGGCCGGTGTTCGGATCGATGGCAACCGCGGCACCGATCACCCCTTCCAGCAGTTCTTCGGCCTTCCTTTGTACCGCCTGGTCGATCGTCAGAACCACATTGCGGCCGGGACGCGATGGGACGGTTTTGAGCACCCGCATGATCTGTCCGGTCGCATTTACCTCGACCTGCCGACCGCCCCCCTGGCCTCGCAAGTGATCATCGTATGATTTTTCGATTCCGGACTTGCCGACCAGATCTCCGCTTCTGACCCCGGGGTAAATGCCGCTGTCGATCTCGTTGGCGCTGATTTCACCCAGATATCCGAGAATGTGCGCGGCACTGCGGCCGAACAGGTAATTTCTGAGAGATTTGACGTTCACATCGATGCCGGGAAGATCATATTTGTGAACCTCGATGGCGGCCACCGAATCACGGCCGATATCCTGGCGCAGCAAAACGGGCTTGTATGCCTTGATCCCTTTTTGTCCGGCGGTTTTCTCCAGCAGTTCTTCGTCCGTCACACGCAGGTAGGTGGATAGCTTTGCCAGTGTTTGCGCAACCGGCTGGGCATCTTTTACCGTGATGCTCACATCAAAAGAGGGGCGATTGTCCACCAGCATGAGCTTGTTTCGATCAAAGATCATGCCCCGGAAGGGTTCGATGCGCTGCAGCCGGATGCTGTTGTTGTCGGAAAGCCCTCGAAACTCCTCTCCTTTGATCACCTGCAGAAAAAACAGTCGCATGAACAGCGCTGCGAAACAGATCAGAACCAAAAGGATGATTCCAATGATCCGTTGTTTGTACCAGTCGCTGTCAGCTGTTTTTAAGTACCTGCTCAATTCGACTCACTTTGCTTCCGATTTGCCGAAGCCTTCCTGGCCGATCCAGCGATCCCAGATTCCGTGCGCACTTTTAAAACTCAGAATCAGAATCGGCCCGAGAACAAAAGCCCAGATCAGTTGGATGATGAAAGTTGCCGTGCCTGCCGCCGGTGAATGAGTGCCGGGACCGAGAAGCACGAATGCAAAAACGAAGATGAGGTTTTCTATCAGGACACCGGCTGAAACGATAAAAGCCGTTCGAAATCGAAGGCTGACCTGCACGATTTGAGAAAGCACCCGCACACCGAAAAAAACCCAGAGGTAGGCGGTGATGTACAGCATAAACGGAGCCCTGGACAGGTTGTCCGCCAGTAGCCCGAGGATGACCACCGCCGGAAGGGCTTCGCGTGCGGGTCGGTAAAACCCCAGATAGATGACGAACAGGCCGATGAAGTCAAACAGGGTGTTGAGCACCGCAATACCGGGTATAACGGTGGTCTGAAACAGGATCAGACCAACACCGGCGATGATGTAGAACCCATAAGTCATTGTCGCTCCGCAAAATCGGGAGCCGGTGGTATCAAAACCACCAGCACCTCTTCGAGTTTTTCGAAATCAACATATGGGGCAATCGAAACTTCCTGAAAGATTTCCGAAGTGCGTTTGACGACGCCGATGACATCGCCAATGGCCAACCCTTTGGGAAACACACCATCGAGGCCGGAAGCCACGATCTTGTCTCCGACGGCGACCTCTTCTTTTCGCATGACATACTGGAATCGGCATCTGCCGGAAGCCTCGCCCTTGATGATACCCCGTGCCCGGGTTCGCTGCATCAGCGCGTCCACCGCACTGTTTCGATCGATGATCAACATCACCTTGGCATAGTGGGTCGATACGTCGGTCACCTGACCGGCGATCCCCTCCGGCACCACCACCGGCAGACCTTTCCGGATGCCGTCGGCACTGCCCTTGTTGATAATCAGGGCCTGGTACCAGGAAGACGGATCTCTGCCCACGATTTCGGCAGCGACGCTCTGGTTGATCATGGCTGTTTTAAAATCGAGCAGTTGCCGCAGACGGATGTTGGACAACTCCACCTCGCGCCACTGGCTGTTTCGGGCAACCGCCTGTTTGAGGCTTTCTTTCAGCCGGGCATTTTGGCGAGCGGTGGATACAAGCACAAAATAGTTGTCCCAGGTACCTCTGGAGAAACGGATGGCAACGGAAACGGCATCCTGAAAAGGAGCCACAAGAAAAAGGGCAACGCGCCCGAGTCCGTGGGAAGGATAGCGGTTACCGGCGATATACAAGATTACCAGGTTGGCGACGATCAAAAGGATCGCCCCAACGACCACCAGCATTTTTTTGGAAAGCATCAGGTTCGGTTCTTAGACGCGATTAGTGGCTTGTTGCGGTTTGTGAAACCAGCGGGCTAGGTAATCATGACACGTTTGAGAATCTCCAGACTGTCCAGCGCTTTACCGGAACCCAGCGCCACGGTAGTCAGCGGATCTTCATTGATGGTGATCGGTAGACTGGTTTCTTCCCGCAGCAGCTTGTCGAGGTTTTTCAGCAAAGCCCCGCCGCCGGTCAGCACGATACCTCGATCGACAATGTCCGCCGACAGTTCCGGTGGTGTCTGCTCCAGGGCGATCTTTACGGTTTCAATGATAGAGTCGATTTGTTCGGATATGGCCACCCGTATTTCCTCGGAGTCGATCGACAGTATTTTCGGAATGCCGGATGCCAGGTCACGCCCTTTCACTTCGATTGTCTCCAGCTCCTGCGGATTCGGGTAGGCGTTGCCGATGGTGATCTTGATGATCTCCGAGGTTCGTTCTCCGATCAGCAGGTTGTACTTGCGCTTGATGTACTGGATGATGGCCTGATCCATTTTGTCACCGGCCACCCGCACCGAGCGGCTGTAGACAATGCCGGCCAGCGATATAACCGCTACTTCGGTGGTGCCGCCGCCGATGTCCACCACCATGTTACAGGTCGGCTCGGTGATGGGCAGATTCGCACCGATGGCCGCGGCCATCGGCTCCTCGATCAAAAATACTTCCCTGGCTCCGGCGGATTCCGCCGATTCCCTGACCGCACGCTTTTCCACCTGGGTGATTCCGGACGGAACCGCAATGATAATACGCGGGCGAACAAACGAGCGCCGGTTGTGCACCTTTTGAATAAAGTGCCGCAGCATGGCCTCGGTGACTTCGAAATCCGCAATCACCCCGTCCCGCATGGGCCGGATGGCAACGATGCTGCCGGGGGTTCTACCCAGCATGTGCTTGGCCTCATGGCCCACGGCCAGCACCCGGTTCTTGGAGCGGTTCTCCACGCTGACTGCAACCACTGACGGTTCGTTCAGCACGATGCCCTGGCCTTTGACGTAGACCAGCGTGTTGGCTGTACCCAGATCGATGGCCAGATCGTTCGAAAACCATCCCAGTACGCTATCGAAAAACAGATTCATACGACCTCATAAAGATTTGAAAAGGTTGATAAGTTTGGTTCAGTAACGCCTCATTATACATAAAAACAAGTCGCTTCGCTACTAAAATTATACTGTTTTTACAAGAAAAAATGCCTCCATCACCGCATCATGCAGCGCAGGACGGAATGTTCGGATCCGCTCGTTGCGTCGGCTCGGGTGAACCCGGTTGGTCAGCAGTACGACGATCACGGCATTGTCCAGGTCGATCCACAGCGATGTACCGGTAAAGCCGAGGTGGCCGACCGTGTGGTCGGAAAAATGTCGCCCGCAGCTGGCGTCCTTTTCGGAAGGGGCGTCGAATCCAAGCGGCCGGGACCCGCGGGCGCTGCGGTGAAAGAACCTGCGAACCGTTTCGGTGCGCAGCAACCCGTTCGGATTGTTTCCACTATAAGCATCGAGCATCGCCTGGGCCACTTGAAATACCCCGAGTGCATCGCCAAACAGACCGGCATGTCCGGCCACACCGCCCATG
>JAHEIV010000119.1 GCA_024639205.1 Deltaproteobacteria bacterium
CCGGGGAAGCGTCGTTTACAATGGGCGGGACATTACCGGCAGGGCCCCTTATAAAATCGTTCGCCTCGGCATAGCCCGCACTTTTCAGATGGTCAAACCATTCTACCAGCTGCCGGCCTACAAAAACATGATTGTACCGCTCTATTCGCCGCGAGTGAAAGATTCGGTGGGCGGAAAGTTCGGTGACCGGGATGCCGTAGCCTTGGATCTGCTGGAGGAAGTCGGTTTCGAAAGAGACGCTCAGGTGGCCTACAAAGCGGCCAGTGTGCTGCCCCAGGGGTATCTCAAACGACTGGAGCTGGCCAAAGCCATTGCCCTGCAGCCGGAGTTGCTGCTGCTCGATGAGCTGTTCTCCGGTCTGAGCCTGGCCGAGGTGGCCGGTATCGTTCCCATTATCGAAAAGCTGCGCTCGGAGGGCAGAACCATCATTATGATCGAGCACCGCCTCAAGGAGCTCTTTCGAATTGCCGACCGGGTGATCGTGTTGAACTACGGGCAAAAGATCGCCGACGACCCACCGGCCGGGGTGATGGAAAACGAAGCTGTAAAAAACGCCTACCTGGGCACGGAATAAAGTGACAAGGCTCGCTTGACTGTCTGCGGATCGGATAGGGGGGGATGACGATCTCGAAGTTTGAATCGCACATATGAATCGATTGCCGGCCACCGGATCACGGGTGATAACCGTTCGGATCATTGCCGATGAAACGGGCTTGATTTAGAATCGAGGATCGGCATCTGAAATCTGCTGCCTAAACGGATGAGCAGTTTCACCGTCTGTTCAACTGCCGGAAGAGAACATGCTTGAAGTAAACAACCTGATGGTTTTCTTCGAAAACGCCCTGGCGCTCAATGACTTTTCCATGCAGGTCACCGACGGAGAGGTGGTTGCGGTGATCGGCTCCAACAGCGCCGGTAAAACGACCCTGATGAATGCTCTCTCGGGTCTGATCATCGACATGCGCATCAAGGAAAAGCGCCGGGGGGGCGAGCGGATCACCGTTTACGGAAGCATTGTCTACCAGGGAGAAAATATCACGGAAATCAAACCGAGCGATCGGGTCAAAAAAGGCATCGTCCTTTCCCGGGAACGGCACCCGGTATTTCCGGAAAGCAGTGTTATTGAAAATCTGAAAATCGCCGGCTACCTGAAAACCGGCCGACAGGTCCGCAAAGCAATTGGTTCCGTCTTTGAGCTGTTTCCCGTGCTGGCGGATCTAAAGAGTCGCAAGGCCGGCTTTCTCAGCGGTGGTGAGCAGCAAATGCTGGCCATCGGAATGACACTGGTGGTCGGGCCGCAGCTTTTGCTCCTGGATGAGCCACTGCTGGGTCTCAGCCCGGTGGTGCAAAGAGTCGTAATGGACGCCATCGTAAGGCTCAGAAAAGAAGCCGGCATCACCGTTGTGCTGAGCGAGCAGTTTGCCCGCCCGGTGCTGCCACAGATCGATCGGGGTTATGTCATTGAAAACGGTATGCTGACACTCACCGGCACCGGCTTGGAACTGATGGAGAATCCGGAAATTCAATCCGCATACTTCGGTGTGTAAACGAAGATGGATATTTACGCTGTATTTGAAAAAACAGCCGACCGGCGCGCAAACCACTCGGCGCTGATTTATCTCGGTACGCGCTTTACCTACCGCGAGCTTAAAAACCTGGCCGAACGGTTTTCGACAGCCCTGACCGAGATGGGAATTGAGCCCGGCCAGCGGGTCATTTTGTATGTACCCAACAGCATCCAGTGGGTTGTGGCCTGGCTGGGAGTGCTTCGCGCCGGCGGCGTTGCGGTTCCCATCACACCGATCTACACGCCGCATGATTTGAGCTATATCGCCGAAGACAGCGGAGCGGAAACCATCATTTGTGCGGATACAAATTTCGGGTACGTGCAGCAAGTACTGAAGCGAAAACCGCTGAAGCAGGTGATCGTGACGCGTATGGCGGATCTGCTGCCGCGGGGCAAACAGCTGTTCGGATGGCTCTTCGACGTGGTGCCCAAGGGCAAGGTTTCCTTTGATCCGCATACGATGTCGTTTCATAAACTGCTCGCAAGATACCGCAATCGCAGCGACGGACGACCCGTTTGGGAACGCGATGGCAACGCTCTGGCAGAAATTCTTTACACCGGCGGCACCACCCGCTTTCCGAAGGGTGTGCCCATTTCTCACAGGCTGTTTCTCACATCCGCCGACGAACAGATCCGGATCAGCGAATCGCTGTTCTCTGCGGAAGAAAACGTCATCATGGGAAATGCGCCCCTGTTCCATATCCTGGGGCAAACCTGCGGATTGGCAACGCTTCTGGTTGGCGGCACGCTGATGGTGCAGCCGCGGATCAACCTGGATGCCACGTTCGACTCCATCCAGCGCTTTGGCGCTCGCACCATGATCGGTGTTCCGGCGCTTTATCGTCTGATCCTCGAGCACAGCCGGCTCGATCAATACGACCTGAGCAGCGTGGATTACTGGTTCTGCGCCGGCGATGTACTGCCGATTGAGATCGGCAAGCGCTGGCAGGAATCCTTCGGCAAACCGATCCTGCAGGGCTACGGTGCCACTGAAACCTGCGGGGGGGTGTCGATGTGTCCGGTGACAATCGACAACCCGCCGGGCAGCGTCGGGCGCATCGTGCCGAGCAAATCCGCAAAGATCGTGGATCCGGTGCTGCTGGCTCCGGTTAAGACCGGTGAACCCGGCGAACTGCTGGTCTCTTCAACGAACATGGTGAATCGATACATCAACAAACCCGAAGAGACGGCTGCAGCCTTCATCGAACTGGAAGGTAAAATGTGGTACCGTACAGCAGACATTATGTCGATGGACGCCGACGGAAATCTTTACTTCGTGGATCGAACCGTTGACACCATCAAGCATAAAGGGTATCGGGTGTCAGCTTCGGAGATCGAGTCGGTCCTGCAGGAGCATCCGGCAGTGATGAGCGCATGTGTGGTGGGCATACCGGACGAGCGGGTTGGAGAACGGATCAAGGCCTATGTGGTGTTCAAGCAGGATATCAAAGGAGTCACCGGCTACGATCTGATCAAGTGGTGCCGGCAGACGCTGGTTGCCTACAAAGTGCCCCAGTATATCGAGTTCAGGGACATGCTGCCCAAATCCAAGGTCGGAAAACTTCTGCGTCGGGAAATTCGGGACGAAGAGCGCAGGCGAAAAGAAGCCTGACCGCTGGAACCGTATTTTATCTTACATCGTTTGATCCTCGCGACAAGATCGCTCAAACCCGTTTCAACGCTGCAGCCGATCGAAAAAAGGAAAACCGGAATGGACTTTACGCTGACAAAAGAGCAAAAGGAGATCGTCAAGGCGGCGCGAAAATTCGCCGTGGGAGAATTCACCGATCGAGCCGCACAGTTCGATCGACAAGAAACCTTCGACCTTGCCATATGGAAAAAGGCTTGCGACCTGGGATTCGTCGGTGCCCACATACCGGAAACATTCGGCGGAGCCGGCTACGGATATATCGAGCACTGCCTGATCAACGAAGAATTCTGGTCGGTCGATCCCGGCATGGCCAGTGCGGTGCTGGCCACCACTTTCGGCTCGGAGCTGTTGATGCTCTGCGGAAGCGAAGAGCAAAAAGATCTGGTGCTTCCGCGTCTTGTATCCGGAGACGCCATCATGGGCTGCGCCATCACCGAGCCGGACGCGGGCTGCGATGTGACCGGCGCCATCACCGCAGCCGTTAAAAGCGGTGATGAGTGGGTGATCAATGGAACCAAGATGTTCGCCACCAACGGCACAATCGCCCAATACATGCTGGTGTTCTGCCAGACCGATCCGGAGGATTCTTCCCGGCACCGCCGCCACAGCTTCTTTCTGGTCCCGACCGACACTGCCGGTTTTACGGCCACCAAAATCCGCGGCAAAATGGGAATCCGCGCATCTGACACCGCAGAATTGTCCCTGAAAGATGTTCGGCTCCCGGCACGTTTTCTGGTCGGCAAAGAGGGGGAAGGGTTCTACGAGCTGATGGAATTTTTCAACCGCACGCGGCTGCACGTTTGCGCCCAGGCAGTCGGTCTGGCCCGCGCCGCATTGGAGGATTCGATCCGGCACACCAAAAACCGCCGCCAGTTCGGTCAGGCGATCGCCGATTTCCAGGTCACCCAGTTCAAGCTTGCGGAAATGGCCACCCGGATTCGCGCCGCCCGCAACCTTTACTGGGAAGCAGCCTGGCGGGCTGACGGCGGCAATATGGACCACTCGCTGGTGGCCATGGCCAAGTGGTACACGGCGAAAGTGGCCGTGGAATGTGCCGACGAAGCCCTGCAGATGCACGGTGGATACGGTTACATCGATGAATACCGGGTTCAGCGCCTCTACCGGGATGCCAAGATCCTGGAGATATATGAAGGCACCAAGGAGATTGAAAAGACCATAGTGGCGCGGGACCTGTTGAGATAGGCAACCAATTGGAAGGGGTGGAAAATCCGGCCGTCGGCACCATCTTCTATTTATCCTTGAGGATTCAGTAACTGACAGAATCCTTTTTTTATTATTTGCGATTTTGGGCCCGGTTTTCCAATCCACCCCTGCGGCGCACCTTCATATGCTGCTGGTTCTCACCCGGAATCCAGTGACAATATCGGTACCCGGTGCATACGGTTAGTATTCACCTGACACCACCGACATTGAAAATCGGCGGCGGATGCGCTATGGTTTCTTGCCATTGCGGGCGGAGTCAGAACGAGCCTTGGAAGGAGTAATCACCGGACCGTCATGATATCGGGCAAAGGCCGTCACTCGGGCACCCTCCTGAGTTACCACGCGAACGACAAGGATGCACTGGAGGCCGCAAAGCGCCTGCGCCGTAACCGCATCCGGCACGCTACCCTGGTTCACCGATCAGCGGATGGCACTGTCCGTAAGGACGAAGTGACACCCCGCTATGGTGGGCTGTTGGGTTCGGCGTTCGGCTTGGTCCTTGGTATCGTCGTGGGGTGCATTATTCTCGGGCTGAGCGGAATCTTGACAGGAGTCGTGGGATACGTGACTCTCCTGCTCATTTCTGCGGCCGGAGCGTGCGGCGGGTGGCTGCTGGTCAATCTTCTCGACCCCGGTGTGGAGGCAGAGCTCGTTGAGAAGTTCGTCCGCAGGCTTGTGAGAAGAGAGACGGCGCTTATCGTTCGGGCCGCCTCGCCCCTGATGGGCCGGGCGGTTTCTCTTCTGCGAACGGCGGGAGTGACCCAGCCGTCGATATTCGCGTTCCACCCGGAACGGGTCTTAGACGGCGGTGCGACGCCTGAGGATAGAGAACCGCTCACGGCCCAACAGTTGGCGGCCACACACCGGGTGGAGGCTGATGGTGGTCGCGGTGAACCGATCCTGCGCCAGCTGGACCGCTGCGAGAGAGTCATCGATGAGATTCGCCGTGAGCTTGCCGAGGCGGCCCGACTGGAACAGCGTATGTCTTCGTCGGCGGACTGGATCCTCGACAACGCCCACATCGTCACTGCCCAGATCGAAGACGTCCGGCTGAATCTGCCACGAAAATTCTACCACGAACTCCCGGTTCTGAGCGCGACGGGATCGCACCGCAAGGAGCCGCGTATCTACGGACTTGCGGTGGAGCTGATAGCCCGTACCGACGGTCAGCTCGACCGGCACATCATTGGTGACTTTCTCGACGCGTACCAGTCAGTGACGCCACTGAGAATCGGCGAGCTCTGGGCGCTGCCCCTCATGCTGAAAATCGCCTTGATCGATCGGCTACGCCAACTGGCGGAGCAGGTGGACAGTCGGATGCGCGAAAGGGAGCACGCCGAGTTTTGGGCCAATCGGCTTTTGACCGCAGCACGGCGCGATCCGAACCAGCTTTTCCCTTTTCTGGCCGATCTTGCCCAGGAGCAGCTGGAACCCAGCGCTCACTTCGCCTTTCAGCTGACGCGGCATCTCTACGATGAGGATGCAGCCCTCGTGCCGGTCCAGAGCTGGCTGGAGCGGAAGATCGGCATTGCGCTCGGTGAAATAGTCCTGGGCGAGCAGGCGGATCAGGCCGCGGACAACGCCTCGGTCGGCAATGTGGTAACGAGCCTCCGGCGGCTTACGCTGGTGGACTGGCGCGAGATCTTCGAGGGGCAGAGCCACGTGGAGCGGCTGCTGTGTGAAGAACCCGAGGGAATCTACCGTCGCATGAACTTCGCAACGCGAGACCGCTACCGCAATGCCGTCGAAGAGCTTGCCCGCGCATCGGGAACCGAGGAGGGCGCGGTAGCGCGGGCAGCGGTCGAACTGGCCTTTGGAGAAGCACGGGAGACTCAGGGCGATGAACGGCGCCGTCATGTGGGTCACTATCTGATCGGGGCCGGACGGCCGGCGCTCATTGAACGACTCGGATGCCGGGAGGTCTCGCGGCGGCGCCTGCTGAACTGGGTCTATGTTCACCACACCGCCCTGTATTTAAGCGCAGTGGGGATACTGACTACCTTGTCCATCCTTTCCCTCCTGCTCCCGGGAGTGCGGGAGGGCCATACGCTGAACATTCTCCTTCTGTATGCGCTGTTAGGGCTTCTTCCCGCCAGTCAGCTCGCCGTTCTCGCGGTTAATTATGTGGTGACGCGATGCTTGCCTCCACGATTGCTCCCCAAGATGTCCTTTGAGAAAGAAGGCGTTCCCGATCAGTTCCGCACCCTGGTCGTTGTACCCATGATGCTCGTCAGCGAGCTCAACGTGCGCGACGAGGTCGAGAAGCTCGAAATTCGCTACCTGGCCAACCCGGACGCCAATCTTCTCTTCAGCCTCTTCACTGATTTCGTGGATGCGCAGCAGGCCCAGAAAGAGGGCGATGATGAGCTGCTCCAAGCGGCCGTCGCGAGCATCGAGGATCTCAACAATCGCCATGGGGCCGGCCGCTTCTACCTCTTTCACCGAAATCGCGTGTGGACCGATTCGGAAAGATGCTATATGGGCTGGGAGCGCAAGCGCGGAAAACTTGAGGCACTGAACAAGCTTCTCAACGGAGAAGCCGAACCCGGCGGCGAGAATATCGTTTACGTGGGTGATCGCGACCACCTGGCGGATGTCCGTTTCGTCATCACCCTGGACACCGACACGCAACTGCCCCGTGACAGCGCTCGGCGTCTGATAGAGACGCTGGCCCATCCCCTGAACCGCACCGGCGGAGCTGAAGATGGCGCTTACAGCATCATCCAGCCCCGGGTGACCACGAACCTTCCCAGCGCCACGGCGACGCCCTTCAGCCGGCTCTTTACCGATCCCGTGGGTACGGATCCCTATACGAAGGCCGTATCGGATGTTTATCAGGACCTGGCGGGCGAAGGTTCCTACATTGGAAAGGGCATTTTCGATCCACGGGTTTTTCACCGCGTTATCACCGGGCGGTTTCCCGAACAGCGGCTCCTCAGTCATGATCTCATCGAGGGGACCCACCTGCGCGTCGCCTTTGCGAGTGATATCGAACTGTACGATGAATTTCCCCCCGATTACCTCTCTTACGCCCATCGGCAGCACCGCTGGATTCGGGGAGACTGGCAGATAGCCGACTGGTGCCTCCCCCGGGTTCCGGGGCCGGATCGGCAGCGCGTCCGCAATCCGCTGAGCCTGTTGAACCGCTGGAAAATCTTCGACAACCTCAGGCGCAGCCTGGTCCCTGCCGCTCTGGTGTCGTTCCTTGTCTTCGCCTGGCTATGCTCACCCGTTCTGGGCACCATGGCAAGCGCGGCCGCGGGAGTGCTTCTCCTATTTGCGCCGATTGCGCAGCTCGTCACGATAGTGACGAGCAGGCCGGAGAGGGACAAGATTTCATGGCGCGAACGCGTGCACGGTTTCCGACGCAGTCTCGTGGAAACTGCGTTCCTGGCCTACCAGGCAGGATCGGTATTGGATGCTTTCTGCCGCGTGTGGTTCCGTCGCTGGGTGAGCGGCAAACACCTGCTCCAGTGGACAACGGCGCAGGCTGCACCCGAACGCATGCGCGCCCGAGCCCGGAGCTTCTATCTTAAAATGCTTTCAATCAGCGTCCTGTCCGTCGGTCTGGCCGCAGTGCTCTACTTCGTG
>JAHEIV010000120.1 GCA_024639205.1 Deltaproteobacteria bacterium
AGATCCGGTGGGTGTAGCTTTTCGAACCCGGCACGGTGACGACGGCATCTTTGATCTTTCCCGGTTTAATCTCGATCATGTTTAGATCATGACAATCTGGGTTTACCCGCCTGTGCTTTACGGGGGGGTTGCCGTGTCCCCTGCGATTGCGCTGCACTCTCTCGACCTACCGGCGAAACCGTCGAAACCGCCTGAGCATCTTCAGCCGCAGGGGGCGTCCGCCTTCTTTTTTACGAAAAGAGGTTTCCAGGCCTTCGATCAGCGCGGCAACCTCCTGTTTGAGAGACTGATGCTTTCTTTCTTCGAACATGTACAGCAGCGCAGCCTTTGTGACCACAAACAGCAGAATAAAAAATGTGACCGGGAACACAATGCTGTCAAACAGGTAACCGGCGATCAGCTGCAGGGTCCAGACGGCAATGCGTCTCGATTGTTCCTTGAAATATTCGGTTTGCTTTTTGACATGCTTTCCGGTTTTTTCAAGCTTTTTCTTAATATCCAGACCGGGAAACCAGCCCTCATCTTCTTTCAGCTCATCCGGAAACAGCCGCTTGGACATCTCGGTGATGGTGAACTCGTCCTTGATGTTTTCGAAACTGCGCTGGGATTCCTGGATCAGGGGATCGGTGATTTTTTCTGAAAGAAAAGCGGCCCCGGCGATGGCAAAAGGAAACACCAGGTAAAAAACGCAGGTAAACACGACCGTGAAAAACGTGGTTTCCCGCATAATACGCTGGATCCTGGAGCGCTCGGGAAGAAACCATTTGGCCATCAGCATCATCGATACGGCCAGCAGGGCGAACGCAAGACACCAGTGATCGACCAGCCCTACGGCCTTCAGTGCCAGGCGGGTGAGCAAAATCACCGTACCGCCGGCCAGGGCGGTTTTCCAGGCAATGTCGACATAGTCGTAGACCGACTGGACGATATCGCCCAGCTCGAGGTTGAAGCCGATGCCGACCTCGGAGCCTTCGATAACGGCCAGACCGGTTTTAATACCCGAGAGAACCAGAAAACCGGTGACGGCTTTGTCCAGGGAGCGGCTCAAATAGCTGTCATTGGCCTCTGAAACCTGCCCCAGGCCGATCTTTTGAATGGGCAGTTCGAGCAGACCGGCTGCTGCCGTAACGATGCCGACGATCAGCAGCACCAACAAGGCGGCACGTGAGATTTTTCTGCGGGTTGAAGCCATTTGTGCTTATCGTCCTGGTTTAAATGCGGTGCTTGCTTTGCTTGACGCTGTCTTCGGTTGCACCGGCCAGCATCATTCCGTCTCCCGGGTAGACCCGGCGGTCGCTCACCGGAACCGGTCTTGCGGGCTGCGGCCAGTGTCTTGGCTGGGGCTCTGCGCCTTCCATGGCTGCGGCTGTCGGTGTCCGGTCGATCATCTTGGGCTGTTTGCGAATGTCGACGCCGGGAACCGGAGCGCTGAATTCGATCGCAATGCGGTTTGGATCAAAGGCATAGACGGAGTGGATAAAGCCGTGGTTCACCACCTCAGAGACCCAGATATCGGCCGCCTCCAGCCGCGCTTTGAGCTCCCACAGATCGTCGTCTTCGGCCACCTGGAAGGATACATGATCGAAACCGAAGGGCCCTTTTACCGGTGCGCCGTGATCTTTTTCCGGCAGCATCTGCACATTCGGCCATTCGAAGAAAGCGATCATGTCGTTGTCGGTTATCTCGAAAAAGTAGTGCCGGTACCCGGGTCGTCCCAAACCGGCCACCAGGCGCATGCCCAGCAGATCTCTCCAGAAACGGATCGTTGCGTCCATGTCGGCGGTTACCATCGCCAGGTGGTTGATTCCGGTAAATTTGATCATCGATTCGCCTGTATGGATACCAATAACAATAGACAGTGCCCATCCACAATGAGTGAGCAGACACTAACTATAGCATAAACAAAACAATTATTTAAATCGGTGTCCCCGGTTGCTTGCCGCAGGAAACGCAGATTTACATCGGCACGGCAGCTTTGTAGACCGTTGCGTCACCGGTAATTTCGTACTGATTGACCGCTGCGGGAACCAGCACCGACATCCCCTTTTCCAGGGGCAGGTTTTCCCCGCCTTCGGTTTCCGTGATGACCGCACTGCCGGCAGTGCAAAGCAGGATTTCGACGCTGCGGTTTGCCGGGCTGTTAAAGTTCACCCCGGCGGTAACCGTAATGATCGATAGGACAAACTCCTCGAAATCGCTGGCGTAGACCCCTTCGCCTGCGATGGCAGCATCGGGCAGCAGACGGCGTATCGAAAGCGGCTCAAAATGAAGAACATCGAGCAGCTCGGGTACGTCAACGTGTTTGGGAGTCAACCCGCCCCGCAGCACGTTGTCTGAATTGGCCATCAACTCGATCCCCACGCCCTCCAGGTAAGCATGCAGCTGACCGGCCGGCAGCATCACCGCTTCTCCGGGCTGCAGCTGAAGAAGGTTCAGAAAAACCGGAGACAAAACACCGATGTCACCCGGATACTCGCACGCCAGGGCCATCATCCAGGAAAAAACCGGCTCCTTTTCGCTGATCGGCGCTGCTTTGGCAGCTGCCTCTGCCGATACATCGCGCTTCACCTCTTCGGCAAGCATCATGAGCGTGTGAAAAAACGCTTTGAGGCCCGAAGCGTCCGGTGCCGCCCGCAGCTGTTTTACCGGGTCCCGCAGACCAGATAAGTCCAATGTGTCCAGCAAGTGCAGGGTTTGGTCGATCGGTCTAAAACCGCTCAGGGCCCAGAAGGGCGTCAGCGCACAGATGCACTCGGGCTTGTGATTGTCGTCTTTGTAATTGCGGTTGGCTGCATCCAACGCTATTCCCAGCTGGTTCTCCCGGGCGTATCCCGCACGCGCCTGCTGCAGGCTCGGGTGGGCCTGCAGCGACAGCGGCCGGGCTGCGGCAAGGACTTTGAACAAAAACGGCAGCCGCGGGCCGAATTTCTCCACCACGGGTTCACCGAGAACCGCTTTGGGGTTCTCGGCGATCAGCGCCTCCAGGGACACCCACCGGTCGTCTACTTTCGCCTGTGACGGTGCTTTGGGATGAGCCCCCATCCACAGCTCTGCCTGGGGAATTCCTGTCTCCGGCTGCACCCCGAGCAGAGTTGCAATGGCGGTTTCCGATCCCCAGCTGTAATTCTGGATGGTGTTTTGCAAAACCGCAACGTGATGCATCGGTCGAATCTCCAGCAATGTGATCAATCTTGTACGTACAATGACTTGACTGCACTGCGACCCTGAGAAGAATTACACCACCCTATCCTCTATTTGCAACGACAAAATGCCCAGCCCGCCGGCGCCAGGCGCCTGACGCCAGATTATAGTGGAGTTGCCGACCATCCTGTGGTAAAGTTATACTTTGGTCGTTTGAGATAGCCTCTACCCGTCAATGCCCCAAGGCTGCCTTCTGTCATGGCAAACCCGCTGAAAAAATATCCTGTCGTCTTCATGGGCCTGGGGGTCACCCTTTTATTTTTACTTCTCGGTCTGGTGCGAATCGACTTCATCGACACCCTCGATTTAAAAATATACGACCTGTTGATGAATCTCAGGGCAAGCGCGAGCACGACCAGTGAAATCGTGATCGTGGACATCGACGATGACGCCATCGAAAAACTCGGCCGCTGGCCCTGGCCGCGTTCTCTTCTGGCCGACGGCCTGCGAAAGGTCGAGGCCGGCAATCCGAAAGTCATCGGTTTGAACATCATACTCAGCGAGCCCCAAACCGCAGAAGGCCTGCAGGAGCTGCAACGGCTGGAAAAGGTGTTTACGACCCAGATTCTCCCACTCGCCGGAGCGCAGGGGCAAAGCTTTCGCCGTTCTTTGGCACGGATCCACCGTAACCTGGACCATGACCGCAGGCTGGCAGAGGTGTTGCAGCAGTCCGGCAAAATCGTTTTGCCGGTTTTTCTAAAACAAACGGCCGCCGCCAATCGCCGGGGAAAAGCCGATCCGGCCCTGCTCAAACAGTCCGTGCAAATTATCCAAAGTCCGGTCGGCGTCAAATATCTACAGGCCGGAGAGATCACCCTGCCGATTGCAGATTTTTTCGGCCACGCTCTCGGCATCGGTCATATCAATTTGTCGTATGACCGCGATGGCACGGCAAGAAAAGAAATACCGCTTTATGCCTACAACGGCATTTTCATCCCCTCTTATACGCTGCGGATCGCCTGCGCCTATCTCAATGTGCCAATCAACAAGGTGCGGGCGGTACTGGGTTCGGCCGTTTATCTCGGCGCATTGAAGATCCCTCTCACCCCGCACGGCGAAATCATGGTGAGCTTCAAAGGCGGCGGCGGATCGTTCAAAAGGTATGCCTTTTTTGATGTTCTCAACGACAAGATACCGGCCAGGGTGTTTACAAACAAGATCGTTCTGGTCAGTCCCTCGGCAGCGGGTATGATGAACCCGCTGAGCACCCCCACCGATGCCAACATGCCCGTTGGAGAATTTTCAGCCCACGCGATCTGGTCGATACTGAACCAGAACTTGATCCAGCAGCCGGTCTGGAGCGACATCGCCGAGCTGCTGCTCATCCTGCTGATCGGCCTGACCATCACCTTCCTGATATCCCGGCTCAAGGCCCTGGCCGCCGGCAGCGTATTTGTCGCCCTCATGGTCCTTCTGGTCGGCAGTTCGGCATATATGTTCATCTCCAGGGGACTCTGGGTGGGTGTTTCCTATCCGCTGCTGCTGCTGGTGCTCGGATACATCGGCATCATCAGCCTGCAGTTCTTTGTCACCGAAACCCGCAAGGATGTGGTGGAAGGCGAATCCGCCGAGACCAATCGAATGCTTGGCCTGTCGTTTCAAAGCCAGGGAATGCTGGATATGGCATTCGACAAGCTGCGCCGGGTGCCGGTGGATGATCAGATGAAAGACATTCTCTACAACCTGGCTCTCGATTTTGAACGCAAGCGCCAGCTCAGCAAGGCAGCGGTGGTTTACGCAACGATCGAAGAGCACGATGCGGCTTTCAAGGATGTGGCCGAGAAAAAGAACCGGCTCATGCAGGTCAGCGAGACGATGGTGTACGGTGACGGATTTCTGGGCGCAGGTGCGGGCAACGACGATTTGACGGCTTCCGCCACCGGGACCCGACCGACCCTGGGCCGCTATGAAGTGCTCAAACCGCTGGGCAAAGGAGCCATGGGAGTCGTCTATCTGGGCCAGGATCCACGCATCAACCGCACCACCGCTATCAAGACTTTCCGGTTCGGCGACGATATGGAGCCGGATGCCGTCGCGGAGTTGAAGACCAAATTTTTTCGCGAAGCCGAGAGCGCCGGCACCCTGAGCCACCCCAACATCGTTACGATCTACGACGCCGGCGATGAACAGGACCTGGCGTACATCGCCATGGAATACCTGGAAGGGGAGGACCTGGTCCCCTACACCCGTAAAAACCATCTGCTGCCGATGCTCAAGGTAGTCGATTACATCGCCGACATTGCCGACGGGCTCGAATATGCGCACCAAAAAGGAATCGTGCACCGGGACATCAAACCGGCAAACATCATGCTGCTCAAATCCGGTGAAATCAAAATCACCGACTTTGGCATCGCCCGGATCACCGCCACATCGCAAACCCAGACCGGTATCGTCAAGGGCACCCCCTATTACATGTCACCGGAGCAGATCTCCGGATTGAAGGTCGACGGCCGGTCTGACTTATTCTCGCTGGGGGTGGTGATGTTTCAGCTGCTGACCGGCAGCTTGCCGTTTCTCGGGGAAAATCAGGCGGCGCTGATGCACCAGATTATGAAGGTGCACCACCCGAACCCCAAGTCGATCAACCCGAAAATTATCACCCCCTTGGTGACTGTTGTGGACCGATCGCTGGAAAAAGATCGGGAAAAACGGTACCAGAACGCCGCGCAGATGCGAGACCATCTGCGGGAAATCCGTAAAATGGTCAACGCGGTCATCGCCAAAAAACAGTCGCAATCACCTGGCAGCTGAAAACTGCTCCTGTTGAAATGGTTGCTGCCGTTTCTGCCAATCACTCGCAACAGCCTGTCTTTTTTAAGAATTAATATCATAATGCTTGACCTGCAGGGCAATTTCCGATAAAATATTCTGAATTATACCGGGTGGTACCGGGTGAAGCCCTTCGGTAGCATCCCCGGTATTTTACTTTCCACATCAGCCGGTACAACCGGTCAACCGAACACGGTGCTTTACCTCGATCATGTATCACATTGAATCGGCCGGTCTTACAGACGTCGGGAAAAAAAGGAAAGGCAATGAGGATACCCTT
This sequence comes from Deltaproteobacteria bacterium, assembly GCA_024639205.1. GTDB lineage: Bacteria > Desulfobacterota > Desulfobacteria > Desulfobacterales > SG8-13 > SG8-13. The sequence goes on from JAHEIV010000120.1 coordinate 6,251, forward strand.
CTCGTCAATGACGAACTGGGTCTGTATATTGTCGCCGATGGCATGGGGGGGCACCAGGCGGGCGAGGTGGCCAGCAAACTGGTGGTGGAGTCGATCCGTGACTACATGAAGCGCTTCCAGAACGGCACCGACGTCGAAGAGTTGGAAGATCTCGATGACGCCCTTTCAAAAGAAGCCAACCGAATCCTGGCCGGTATCCAGTTGTCGAACCGGGTGGTCCACGAGATCGCCAAAAGTCAGGAAAACTACCAGGGCATGGGCTCGACAGTGTCGGTTCTGTATTTCAATGACCAGACTCTGATTGCCGCCAATGTCGGCGACAGTCCGATCTATCTGATCCACAAGGGTAAAATCGAATTGCTGTCCGTACCGCACACGGTGCTTGCCGAACACAGTGCCATCGACCCGGAGGGCGCCAAGCAGCTTGGCAACGAGTATAAACACATGCTCACCCGTGCGATGGGAACAGAGCAAACCGTCAAGGCGAATATCTGTGAAATTCCGATTTTTCGGGACGATGTTCTGGTCATCAGCTCCGATGGTCTATCGGATCTGGTAACCCCGGAAGAAGTACTGGAGGTGGTGACCGGCAACGAAACGCCGAAAGCGTGCGAGTCCCTGGTCGATTTAGCCAATTTTAGGGGCGGAACCGACAACATTACCGTGATCGTGACGAAGGTGAAAAAAGCCGCTGCCGGCGACGGAAAAATGAAAGAGCTGTTATCCCGTGTAACGGAGAGCTTTTCCACGATCGGTTCCAGAAGGAAATCAGAGGAATAAGAGGGAAGGAAAATGCCGATACTCACGTTGAAGTTCAAGCAGAACAAAATTGCCGACCATCCGCTCGAAAAAGGTAAATCCATCACCATTGGTCGACGCAAGAATAACGACATCGTCATTGAAAATTTGGCCGTATCCGGTCATCATGCCAAAATCGACACGGTCGGAGACGGCTTTGTCCTCACGGATCTGCAGAGCAAAAACGGCTGCTTTGTCAACGAGCAACTGGTCACTTCCCACTGGTTGAAGCACGGGGATGTTATCAACATCGGCAAGCACACGCTGGTTTTCGGCTACCAGGAAGGCGAGGAGCGCCCCTCCGATGAGGACGCGAAAATGGATCAAACGATGGTGATGGACACACCCAAGCATCACGACATGGTGGCAAAAAGCGCTCCGGCTGCCCCCGCCCCCGAATCGAAGCAACCGCCCAAACCCGCCACGCCGCTCAGTGGTGTGCTGGCCTATCTTTCCGGCGGTGAAGGCGAGGTTGTGCTTTCCAAAAAACTGATGAAACTCGGCAAGGATTCGGCTTCCGATATCGTTGTCAGTGGTTTCGGTGTCGGCCAGACCGCCGCCTCCATCAGCATGCGACCGAACGGATATTACATCAGCCATGTCGGCGGCCTATCAAAAGTCAAGTTAAACGGCGAAGCCGTAAAAGACTCCGTGCTGCTGAAAGAGTTCGACGTTGTCGAACTCGGTTCGATCAAGATGCAATTTTTCACCAAAGAGTAAATGAAGGTTGCCTTCGTTCACTACCATCTTAAAACCGGTGGAGTAACGTCTGTCCTTCACCGGCAGGCTGAATGCATCCATCCCGACTGTGACGTCCTGGTCATCACCGGCACTTCCCCGGATGAGGATTTTCCCTTTCCGTTCACTGTCATTGAGGCAATTGGCTACGATCGGCCGGATCGCCCCTCGCCGCCGCCAGAGCACACCGCCCAAGAGATCGACGAGGCCGTCCGATCCCACTTTTCCGGCCCCTGC
>JAHEIV010000121.1 GCA_024639205.1 Deltaproteobacteria bacterium
ACGTGTGTGCCTGCTTGCCACTAACTGGAATATGGCACAGTTACATGTATGATTTGGATATGTTAATCGAGCAACAGATCGGTAAGCACGTCCGAAATAGACCCGGATGAACTCTACTCCAAAATGTACTAGTCTGATAGGCTTTAATTTTAAATGAAAGTAATAAATGTACAATCTGCTTACAGTAGATTGCACCTTTGTTGTCTTTTTTGGTTTTAAAGCCAAGCACTTTATCCCAAGCAGCATTCTCGGTTTTTAGATCGCTGTTTATCGCTGCTGAAACATTTTCAGGGCAGGCCCGAACCGATTATTGTCCACAGCCATGCTAGCGCTCCGGCCACCAGAAAATTCGTTTCCAACAGAAATTCCAGGCGGACACCCGGGATCATCAGGTCCCGTTCATAGGCCAGCAGGACCGCGGCCAGAAACAGCGGACACACCGTTAGCACGTAACCGACGCTGCTCACCAGTCCCAGCACCGTCGACAGGAGCATCCCGGCAAGCACGACCAGCAGGATTTGTTTGAGCAGCCGCAGCGTGTTTTTTTCACCGAGCAAAATGGGGATGGTCTCCTTGCCGACGATGCGATCGCCCTGCATGTCGAGCGCGTCGAAAAAAGCGGTCCGTACAAAGACCAAACCGGTGGCCCAGACAAATACCAGCACGGGGCCGATTTGAAGAGTGCCGGTGACCGACAGGAACGGAAACAAAGTGGTCACGATACCCCAGGCGAGGGCGATCAGAAACGTCTTGGAGCCCGGCAGGTCGCGAAGCCTTCTGTAGCGGTTGGCCAACAAAAACCCGGGAATGATGCGCAGGTTATACGAAAGCCCCAGCAGGCTCATCACCAGCAGAACCAGAAACGGAACCGGGCCGGTGGTGTATGCCAGCATCAGACCGGCAGCGCCGGAAATCACCGCAAGTGCCGTCAGGGCGTAGAGGTGTTTAACGTAAAACTGCGCCCGGCCCGGGTCGTTGAAGCGATCCGATTTGCCTCCGGTGAGGTGATTTAACGTGTGCATCGACTGCACATAGAGCATCGATATGACCACATAGATGTTATTTTCGATTCCCAGCAGTTTGCTGCAGGCAAAGCAAAGGCAGCCGGCACCGATGGATACGTAGATGTTGGTGAGCAGCAGGGTGCGCTGCAGGGTAAACAGCAGGCGGTGCCAGCCGCGGGCTCTTTTGAACCGCAGGGCCTCCAAGGAGCGATAGACGCGTTTGATGACCCAGTTGGGCGTCGATGCCCCGGCGGTGATGCCGATAAAGCGGTTGGCGGCGATCTCTTTGAGTTCGACCTGGTCCAGGTCTTCTTCGGTTTCGATGTGATAGGCCGGTTTTCCGGACTCTGCGGCAATCTCTGTCAGGCGCCTTGTATTGCCGCTGTGCAGCCCGCCGACCACGATGACGGCGTCCACTTCGCCAGCCAACCGTTTTACTTCGGCTTGACGCCTTTCGGTGGAATCGCAGATGGTGTCGAAAATCTTATAGTGCGGGTGTTTTTCCGTTGCCCAGTGCCGAACGCTGTCGAACAGACGGGTGTTCTGGGTGGTCTGGGCGACGATGATGGCCTGGTCAAAAGCCGGCAGCGATTCCAGCTCCTCCAGGCTGCCGACGACAACTCCTTTTTCTCCGGCATGACCGAGCAGGCCGGTGATTTCTGGATGATCCCGATCGCCCAGGATGATCGATGCGTAGCCTTTCTTGGCGTGCTTGCGGATGATGGTCTGAACTTTGATCACCCGGGGGCAGGTGGCGTCGATCACGTCGAAGCCGGCATTTTTCAGGCGGTATTTGGTATCCGGCGGAACCCCGTGGGCGCGGATCAGCACCGTTCCGGAGCCGTGCTCCGGTATGTCGGTCAGCACCTGAATTCCCTTTTCCTCCAGCAGGCTCAGTACCTGAGGATTGTGAATCAGCGGTCCGAAGGTGTAAATCGGCTGATCTTTTTCACCGGGGGAATCGATCACCATTTCCACGGCCCGGCGCACCCCCATGCAGAATCCGGCTGTTTTGGCTATTAATATCTTCATCTCACCACTGGGAATATATCATAAAAAACACTGGGGTTAACCCGATATTTCACGAGCTCGAGGCGCCCATTTACAAGGCCATCAGGGGCGCAGCTGTAATTGGGTACCGCAAGCCCCCGACAACGCAGTAACTGGGCGTCTCGGGCTCACCGGTCGGTGACAATTTTCCAGTATCCGTATTTGGTTTCATCGAATAGGCGGTATCGGTATGCAAGCTGAGCCGACATGAACCGGATTCTATTCGTATGATTGTAAATATCTATAATTGCTGAAAAATTGTCATGAAATAATCGGATCTACAGTTTGCGCACCTTCATCCGGTTGCGCCTTTTGCGTTTCGAAAGTCTTCGGCTGGGGCCCTTCTTGCGGGTGGTGGGAATCCATCCGCCCTTTCCATCGTCTCCCGGCTTATCGGCTGCGCTCATCTGTTCAGCCAGGGCGAGCTTGGCTTCGAATTCGGACGAGGAGATGGTTGCCGACTGAAAAGTGGCCGCTGTGTGGGTGACATCCCGATCGGAGCTGACGATCAGCGCCTTTTCGCGCTCTTGGGAGGCCATGTTCTTGATCACCGTATCGGCCGTCTGGTCCCGGCGGGAAAAGACCACCCGGATGCCCTTGATCCGGTCTCTGGATGATGAGGCGTCGATCGACCCGGCACCGTCGAACACCACGGTGATTTTGTGGGATTTGACCTTTTTGTAGTCGGCCAGCAGGTCGATCAGCGCTTCGCGTCCCAGCTGCAGGTCCTGCCGGTCCAGCGCGCTCAGTGACGGTGAGTTTTTGATCAGGTTGTAGCCGTCGATGATGATGTGAAGTGCCACTTTTTCACATTGGGCGTCTTCGGGCGTTGCTTTTTATTGTGACCCGGGCAGGTCGGGCAAGCCCGAAACGCCCATTGATCCCGCCATACCGGAATCAATGGGCGCCATAACCTATTGAAAATAATTGACTATTTTTTCAGCATTCCGATCAATCGATCCAGGTCCTGATCGCCGTAAAATTCGATCTCCACCTTGCCGGCGCTGCCACGCCGTTTGATCTGAACCTTGGTGCCGTAATAGCGGGATAGTTCGGCTGCGATATCGGTAAAAAAGAGCTGCTCTGAGCTGGGCGGCGGTGCTTTCTTTGGTTTCGCGCCGGTTTTGGAATGCTTGGCAAGGTTCTCGGTTTCTCTGACAGAAAGACCCTTGCGGATGACCGCGGTCCAAAGCTGCAGCTGGGCGGCGGTGTTTTCGATGCTCAGCAGGGCCCTTGCGTGTCCCATGCTCAGAGAGCCGCTGGTGATGCTCTCCTTGATTTGCCGGGGCAGATTTCTCAGCCGCAGAAAGTTGGCTACTGCCGAACGGCTCTTTCCGACCCGTTTTGCGGCTTGATCCTGGGTGAGATCGAATTCGGTGATCAGGCGATGATAGGCATCTGCCTCCTCCATCGGATTCAGGTTCTCCCGCTGGATGTTTTCCACAAGGGACATCTGCAGCATTTCGGCATCGTCAACCGCCCGAACCACAACGGGCACCTGTTTCAGCCCCGCCTTGCGGGCGGCGCGCAGGCGGCGCTCGCCCGCCACCAGTTCATATCCGCTGTCTTGCTTGCGCACCACCAGGGGCTGGATAATGCCCTGGGCGCGGATGGAGTCACTGAGTTCGGTGAGATCTTCTTCGGTAAAACGGCGCCGGGGCTGGTGGCGGTTGCGGCGGATTAAATCGATGTCGCACTGGAAAAAATCTTTGTCGGCCGGCTCTTTTGAATCAAAGCCCGGAATCAGCGCGTCAAGTCCCCTGCCAAGGGCCAGTTTTTTACCTTTTTTTTGTCCGGATATGGAGTTTCTGTCCATTTTTTCAGTCGCTCGGGGTTTTAATGGTACACGCGATCGTCGGCCTTTGCGCAAAACCGGCAAGGCCGCCTCACAGGTACGCGGAGCTGGCAACCGGGTCGGAAATGATCTCGCTGGCCAGCTGGATGTAGCTTTGCGCACCGGCTGAGGTGGCGTCATAAAGCAAAATGGGTCTACCGAAACTGGGCGCCTCGCTCAAGCGGATGTTTCGGGGGATAATGGTTTTCAGCACCAGTTCCTTAAAATGATTTTCGGCATCTTCGGCCACCTGGAAGGAAAGATTGGTCCGCCGGTCGAACATGGTCAGCAAAATGCCGGCGATTTTCAACTCCGGGTTCAAGTTGTGCTGGATACGCCGGACGGTGTGAAGCAGCTGCCCGAGGCCCTCCAGGGCATAAAATTCACATTGCAGGGGGATCAGCAGCGCATCGGCGGCGGTCAGCGCGTTGACCGTCAACAGGCTCAGCGAGGGCGGGCAGTCCAGAATGATGTAATCGAAGCGTCCGGTGATGTCTGCCAGCAGGTTTTTCAGGGAGCTTTCCCGATCGGGGTTGGCCATCATCTCCACTTCGAATCCGATCAGCTCCACGTTGGACGGAATCACCTTCAGCGAGTCGATTTCGCTATCCATGATGAGTCGTTCGGCCGGCAGACCACCGAGCATGCCATGGTACAGGGTATGCTCCAGCTGGTTTTTATCCAGGCCGACTCCTGAGGTTGCGTTGGCCTGGGGGTCACAGTCCACCAGCAGGGTCTTTTTCTCCGACACCGCCAGGGCCGCCGACAGGTTCACGGCAGTGGTGGTTTTACCGACGCCCCCTTTTTGATTCGCAATGCAGATAATTTGAGCCATGCCCGGGGTTCTAACATAAACGTTTCCGTTTGAAAAGAGGTGAAAATTGTGCGAACATGCCTTATATTTAACACATGCCGCTCACTTACTGTGATCGATAGAGCCGATCGCGGCAACCGGTTTGACGCCTTATGAAACTTTTGAAAAAAACCGCCTCGATTTCCGCACTGGTCATCTTGCTGTCTTTCGCCCTTTTTCCGGTGGCATCCAGCGGGCTGACCGTCATGGAAGAAGAGCAGCTGGCCCGGGAATACATCAAGATCATTTCCGCACAACTGGAAATCGTCGATGATCCGCTGATCGTCGGCTACGTCAACGCACTGGGCAAAAAACTGCTAAAGGCTTTCCCCCAGCAGCCGTTCAATTATCAATTTTACGTGGTCCGGCAGGAAGTCTACAACGCCTTTGCCATACCGGGAGGGCACATCTTCATATACACCGGTCTGATCGCGGCCATGGAAGACGAGGCGGAGCTTGCCGGTATTCTTTCCCATGAAATTTCACACGTGTATTGCCGTCACATCGCCCAGAAGATCGAGAGATCGAAAAAAATCAACATGGCGACGCTGGCCGGCGTCGCTGCCGGCATTATTTTGGGAGCAGCCGGGGGCGGAGAGGTGGCCAGTGCGATGACGCTTGGCTCGATGGCCGCCGGTCAATCCGCAGCGCTTGCCAACAGCCGGGCGGACGAAATTCAGGCCGACCAGGTCGGTCTCGAGTATCTTACAAAGGCCGGGTATGACGGGCAGGGGTTGCTTACGATCCTCAACAAGATTCGGGCCAAGCAATGGTTCGGCGCCGATGTGGTGCCGTCGTATCTGATGACCCACCCGGCGGTGGAAGACCGGCTGGCCTACATCGACACGTTTCTTGATACACACCAACGCAAAAAGGACCCGGCCGCATCGGATTCTGCGGAAACATTTAATGTGGTACAGACACGGGTGATGGGGCTCTACAGTGATGAAAAGGTCGCCTTGAACACCTTCAAGGCGCGCATCGAGCGCAATCCCGCCGACCCGCTCGGATTTTACGGCTATGGTCTGGCACTAGCTCGCAGCGGCGACAAAGCAAAGGCGGTCGATGCATTGAAACAAGCTGTGGCGCTCGATGCCTTCGATGCCTTTACGCTCACCGCGTTGGGGCAGGTATATTTCACCAGCGGACAATATCAGGAAGCGCTGTCCACCCTGCAAAGCGCGCTGAGCATCGATCCGCAAAATCCGGAAGCTATCTACTACCTCGGCAGAATCCAGCTGGAGCTCGGCAACCCGCAGCAGGCCGCCGCCCATTTCGAAACGCTGATGAAAAAGGGCTTTAGAGGCAACCAGGTGCGGTATTTCCTGGCCCAGTCATACGGGGCCCAGGGAGAGATGGGCAATGCGCGGTATCAAATGGGGTTGTATCACCTGGAGCGAAGGGATCTCCGCAAAGCAAGGGCGCAGCTGGCTCGCGCGCTGGACGACATCCAGAAACCGGAGCGCAGGGAAGAAATTGAAAAGCTGCTCAAGCAGATCGACGAGCAGCTCGCCGCGCAAAAAAAGCAGCAGCAAGGGCGGGGCTAAAGGATAACCCACATCATTCGATAATCCAACAAGGCAGATCGATACAAACCCCTCCGTGGAGCACGAAACCATCGTTATACCCGCCGTGCAGCTCTTCTCAGTGGCAACGCTCAACACCGGTACACAAATGCCCGGTTAAAACAGCTGATCCAACCGGGCACTTGGCGATGCTGTGCATCAATTCTGATTGTCTACCGAATCTGTTTCCAGCGGGTTTTTTAGAATCCGTCTTCGGGTGCCAGCGTTGGTTTACCCGCTGCTGGCTTGCCCATCCATTTTTCAATATTCCCGTCACGTTTTCTCTGAATACTGCCGGTATTTTCTTTGGCCCACTGGCGAGTGGCTTCCGTCGTTTCGACCCAGGTGGAGCTGTTTTTCCACTCGTTTAATTTGTCCGGCTCGATGTCTTTGTGAACGGCAGCCAGGGAAAACCGTGCTTTCCAGGCACCCATTCTTGGGTTGACCAGGGCGTAATACGTCTTTCCGGCGCGCAGATCAGCCTGCATGAAGTCGGCAGTTTCTCCGGTCACCATAAACAGATGTTTTCCCGGCCTGGTGCGGTAGGCCAGTTTTTTCTTGGCCGAGACAATTCCAATCAGCTCGTTTTGCTCGGTGGTCACGTCAAAAACACCCGATTGAATAGCGAATGCAAAAGTGGATGGCCGCATGAACACGACGATCACTTCATTGGCTGCGGGTGCATAGGCGATATCGGGATCGGCGACATCCCGCATGTACTTGGAGGTGCCGGCGCAACTTACCAGAACAAGCAAGATCAGAATTGCCGAACCGAATGGGACCCATCGTTTCATCTTCTCCTCCTTTTCGATTGTCCGTCGACAGTGGCTGGTTGAAAAACCGGCTGTAAAGATATCCACTCGCTGAGCGCGCTGCATTAGCCCGTTCGCAGCGCCTGCCCGCCGTCTTTGTGGCAGCATCGTCTTGCCGCCTGGGGCGGGTAAATTTTCGGCAGATGGTCGGGGGTTTGCAGGGCCCTGAGTAGCCTCCCTAAGGAAGAACGCCTTTGAATGCCCTGTCTTCGCTGGATCAACCATTTGACCATATGAGCAAGGGCTGCGTCAAGAAAATGAAGAAAAGGGATACATGAAATGGCGGGTTAGTCGGTGCGGTCGAAACGGGAAAACTGCATGGTAAAAGTCCCCCGCCCCTGGGTGGCCGATCGCAGGGCGGTGGCGTATCCGAACATTCGCGCCAGCGGCACGACGGCCTTTACTACCTGAAGCCCCTTTTGTGAGTCGATGGCCGCGATCTTTCCGTTGCGGGCATTCAGATCGCCGATGACATCTCCCATGAACTCATCGGTGACAAACACCTCCACGTCCATGATCGGATCCAGCAGGTAGGGCGAGCCTTCGGCCAGGGCTGCCTTGCAGGCCATCGAAGCGGCCACCGTGTAAGCCAGGTCGGTGCTGAGCGTGTCTTTGAACGCGCCGCCGGTTAAAACGGCCTGCACGTCCACCACCGGGTAGCCCATCAGCGTGCCGCTTTCCAGCGACTCGCGCACCCCTTTTTCCACCGCCGGTATGAACACCGGCGGGATGATTTCATCGGAAATGTCCGATCGGAACCGGATTCCGGCCCCTCTATCCAAGGGGATCAGCTTGATGCGCACTTCACCGTACTGGCGCTGGCCGGCAATTTCCCTG
>JAHEIV010000122.1 GCA_024639205.1 Deltaproteobacteria bacterium
GTGACCCCAAACCCTTGCAGGAGATTGCAGCTTCCCTAAAAGGCTACCGTAAGGTATTGATCCTTGGTTGCGGCAGCTGCGTGACGGTTTGCCTGTCCGGCGGTGAGCGCGAAGCGCAGGAACTGGCGCGTGAGCTCAATCGCAGCGGTTTGTTTGGTGGCAGCCTGCCGGAACTGGAGTCTGACTGTATTTTGCGACAATGCGAGCACGATCTGGTTTCCGCATACCAGAAGATACCGCCGCAAACCGATGCGATCCTTTCACTGGCATGCGGCTGCGGTGTGCAGACGCTCGGAGACGTGTTCGAACCAATGCCGGTGATACCGGCGCTGAATACGACCTTTTACGGCGCATCCAGCGAAGCCGGCGTCTGGCGGGAGGTCTGCCAGGGTTGCGGGGACTGTGTGCTGTCGATGACCGGCGGGATCTGCCCGGTGGCTCGCTGCGCTAAAAGCCTGTTCAACGGCCCCTGCGGCGGATCGCAAAACGGAAGCTGCGAGATCGCCCCGGATACTCCTTGCGCCTGGGCCCTGATATTCTATCGGTTGAAAAAACAGAAAAAGCTCCACCTGCTGCATCAGATTCGGGATCCCAGAGACTGGCAGCCGGCCGGCAGCGGTGGGCCCCGGGTTCGCCGGCGCACCGGTATCGGCGGCAGCCCCGGTTCAAAGGACGGCCAGACGCCCTAATGTCAAAACATAGTCCGGATCGACCAATTCTCACCAAATGACAATTTTAGGACCTGTCACCATCTGCATCGCCCATGGTTGACCCTCCGCGGTTCGTAGTTACCATATCCATAGTTTATCGTATCATTCCCACCTGTTGTATATGGTACCAATCCAACCTTCGCCTTGAGGTCAACCCATGAAGGACGAGACTTTTACCCGCAAACTGGTGGCCGTTCTCAGCGTCGATGCGGTCGGCTACAGCCGGTTGATGCAGCAAAACGATGTTCGCACCATTCAGACCATTAAGAAGTGCCGGGAGATCATTGCCCAACATGTCAATTCACATTCCGGTCGGGTGGTGGATTCTCCAGGGGACAACTTGCTGGCCGATTTTGCCAGCGTGATCGATGCAGTCAGATGTGCCCTGGAAATTCAGCTGGCGCTCGAGGAATTTAACGCCGCCAGGCCCGAAGTCGATAAAATGCTGTTTCGAATCGGGGTGAACATGGGTGATATCATCACGGATGAAGATCGCATATACGGTGATGGGATCAATGTCGCGGCGCGGCTCGAGCGGCTGGCTGAAGGCGGCGGTATTTGTATCTCCGGCAGTGTCTACGCACAGGTGAAACACAAAGTCACATTCGGCTGCACCTATCTGGGTGAGCATGAAGTAAAAAACATCGCTGACCCGATCCCGGTGTACCGCATCTGGCCGGACGACAAGGCAGGCCAATGCCGGGTTGTAGATGTCAAGCAGAGCCAAGCAACCCGGCCGCGTTGGATGGTCACCGGTGTGGCCGCGCTGGTGCTCGCCCTTGTTGCCGGTGGGATGTGGTTGATTTCCTCGAATCGGGCCGTAGCACCGCAGAACGAATCCGGCACACAGGCTGTGCGAGAGATACCGCCCGAAAAGCCGTCGATTGCCGTTCTTCCCTTTCAAAATCACAGCGAGGACAAACAACAGGAATATTTCAGCGACGGCATCGCCAGTGATCTGACCACCGATCTGTCCAAATTCAGCAGATTGATCGTGACTGCCGGCACCACCGCGGCACAGTACAAAGGCAAGGCGATCGACATCAAGGAGGTCGGCCGTCAGTTGGGCGTGGGCTACATCCTGGAGGGCAGCGTCCAAAAGGACGGTGGTCGCATCCGCGTGAATGCCCAGCTCATCGAAACGGCCAACGGCAGCCATGTGTGGGCACAGCGGTATGATCGCGAGTTGAAAGACCTGTTCGAAATACAGGATGAGATCATCGAGAATATCGTGCGGAGTCTGGCGCTAAAGATCGATGAGGCCGAACACCAGCGGGTTTTGCGTAAAGTGAATCCCGATCTGGCCGCCTATGACCTGGTCCAGCAGGCATGGTACCAGCATTTCAAACGAACCCGCCAAGGCAGCAGGGTGGCCAGAGAGCTGTTTCAAAAAGCGATCGAACTCGACCCGAATTATGCCGAAGCCTACGTGGGGCTGGCACAAAACCGCATGAGGGATGCGGTTCTCACCTGGACGCAGTTTCCGGTCAAGGCACTCGAGCAGGCATACGGATACGCTAAAAAGGCCATCGAAATCGATGCCTCAAACGCCCAGGCACACACTGTGATGGGATATATTTACATGCGGGCCGGTGAATACGATTTGGCCATTGAAGAGCTGCAGCGGGCCATCGAGTTAAATCCCAACGATTGGCGCAGCCACCGTTATCTCGGTGCCGTTGCGCTTTATTCCGGCCGAACCGACGAGGCGCTTAAGTGGTACGAAACCTCGATGCGTTATGATCCGTATATTTCCTCTGGATTGTTGATGAATGTCGGCATCGGCAATTACCTGAAAGGTGACTACGATACGTCATTGAGCTGGCTGGAGCAATGCACCGCTCGCTGGGCAAACTTTTTGGGATGTCACATCGTCCTTGCGGCCACCTATGCCCAGGTCGGTCGCATGGAGGATGCCGCCGCTGAAGTGGCTGAAATCAGCCGCCTGGCACCGTTTTTTGAAGTCGATATTTACGGCAGTGCCTACCACAACCCGCAGGATCGCGCCAAGATTGTCTCAGGTCTTAGGAAAGCGGGTTTACAACCATCGGATTGATGCCCGGTGCGGCAGTACGTAAAGGGAGTCGGCGATGTCCAATAACGAACCGGATGCCGACTCGCTATTGCTTCCACCTTTACGGTTATTCCTGGATGTTTTTAAGAAACCCTGCGGTTCCGATTCGAGTCCATCCCAGGTAGAGCTTCCCGTCCTTGACTGTCCATTTTTTCGGATCCATACCGGCAAACTTGCCGGCATTGAAGCTCACCGCTCAGAACCCGCCGTGGCGGGGCGCATATTTTTTCGGATTGGCGGCAAACAGGTCGCGATGTTCGGCATTGATAAAACGCCACTCCGCATCGTTCCAGGTATGCGTGTAAGCCTCGCTGCCATGCAGTGCTTGCCCCCTGGTAAAATAGGCAACCGGATCGTATCCATCGATGGCGACGCCCAAAATGTCCTGATTCCACGCATCATCTGCAACGACCGGAACCGTGACAGCCATCGACAGTATAAACAGCAGTGCGGCAGTGCGCCGCATCGAATATCTTTTCATGTGCAACCTCCAATCGGTTGGGTCTCTTGCAGTTGGGTCGATTGGAAATGAAGTCACTACCACATAGTGGTATGTCATGCAAATATGGAAGTCAACAGAAATTTCGTTTGACATGTGATTTCAGATATTTTTATCCTTAACAGACAATAGACGGCAAGATCGGCGTCCGGATGATACCGGATGCATTGGAGGACAGTTGGCGAACCGACAAAAAAATCCCGGCGGACATGACGATTATCCGCAGCAGCGCCATCAGCGGCGGCGCCTGATCGCGATCGGCTGGTCATTGGCAATCGCGGTATTGTTGCTGGGCGTTAAGTTTTATGCTTACTGGCTCACCGATTCCGCCGCCATCCTTTCCGACGCCCTTGAGTCGATCATCAACGTCGTGGCCGGTGCCTTTGCCCTGGTCAGTGTAATCATGGCCCACAAACCCCCGGATGAGAATCACCCATACGGACACGGCAAGATCGAATTTTTTTCCGCCGGATTCGAAGGGGCCATGATCATTGGAGCGGCAGTGGCCATTTTTTACACCGGTGTTTCGCACCTGATCGAACCCCGCCCGCTGCCGAACCTGGGGATGGGCTTGGTGCTGCTTGTCGCCACCGCGCTGGTGAACCTGGTGTTGGGCATCGGACTGCTTCGTGTCGGCCGCAGCACCGACTCCCTGACGCTGGTTGCCGACGGCAAGCATGTTTTGACGGATGTTTACACCTCTGCGGGTGTATTGATCGGTCTGGTTTTTCTGCGATTTACCAACTGGCACTGGCTCGACGGCGCCATCGCCTGCCTGGTGGGAATCAACATTCTGGTGACCGGCTGGTCTCTGGTGCGCCAGTCTTTCCATGGCTTGATGGACGCAGCCAATCCCAACATTCTGCAACAGCTCTCCGGGCTTCTGATCGGAAATCGAGGGCAATACTGGGTGGACATCCATCAACTGCGGGCGTGGAAATCCGGCAACCATATCCACGTAGACCTGCACCTGGTGCTGCCCAGGGAGTTGAGCCTGGAAGAAGCGCACCGGGAAGCCAAGGTGATGGAGACACTCATCGAAAATCATTTCCGGGGTCGGGCCAGTGCACTGATACACACGGATCCGTGTATCGATGCGGATTGTCCGATCTGCTCTCGTTACGAATGCGACTTCCGGCAAAAACCGGCAGGTGATCTTACCCCCTGGACCCTTGAAACACTCACGGCATACAAAGGCAGCGGTCCGTTCGTGCGCCCTGAAAAAAAAGAGGATCCACCCCCTGGCGGGAGTTGACCCTCAACGACTGCCACTCGACCTGCCGGCAACGCAAATCGATCGATTTGCCCGGCGCTTGACTACTTCTCAGCTGGGTTTAAACAGTTTCATCAAAATTTTCGATTACGATATCTTGAGCACGAGTGCACCGGCCGTGTCGCCGGCCGCACAACCGGAAAACAGCAGGTTTCCGCCGCCCCTGAGCACTGTTTCTTCGATGCCTTCGATGATCAACCGGGCAGCCGTCGGCGCCTGGGGATGCCCGTAAATCAGGGAACTGCCGTAGTTGTTGAAAGCGTTCGCGTCGATGTTCATCTGTGCGGCCATGTAGACATCGTTGGCTGCGAACGGATTGTGGGTCTTGATCACCGCCGCATCTTTGGCCTCGATGCCTGCTTTGCGCAGCGCCATTTGTGCCGCCGGGACGACAGCCATGGCCATGTGGGCTTTTTTGGTGCGGTGATAACCGTATGAAACCACTTGAACGGAGACCTTCGGGTCGGTGCTCAATTCCTTGGCGCGTTCGGCGGTGGTGACCACCACGGCGCAGTTGCCGTCGGCCGGGTGGGTTTGCGTGCCAAAGGTGATAACCCCTTCCGGCAGCACCGGGCGCAGGCGGCCAAGCCCCTCGGCGGTGGTTTCCATCACCCCCTCGTCGGCTCCGACCGTTACGGTTTTTTTCCGGGACACTTTTACTTCCGCTGGAATCATATAGCGTTTCTGGAAAGCGCGGTCGTCTTTAAGCGCATCGGTGTACTGCTCGTAACGACGCAGGCTGAGCGTATCGCACTGCTCGCGGCTGATGCCGGCTTCCCGGGCAACATTTTCAGCGGTCTGGATCATGGCCGTGCCTCCCCAGGGATCCAGACTGAAATGGTCCATCACCCAGTCTTCGGATACCACCTGCCCCCCGGGTCCTTTGGGGTTCGGCCAGATGGTGTGCGGGCCGTTGGAACAACGATCCACAAACAGGGTGTAGCAGTTGCTGTACAGCCCGGTTTCGATGCCAACGGCCGCCTGGAAGACGCCGGTGGTGCCGGTCGAACAGGCCTGGCTGATCAGCAAACCAGGGGTGTCGACTGCTCCGATCAGCGCCGAGACCCACGGGCCGCCGTAAAACATCTTCGGTTGACCCACGGTAATGCCCAGAATCAGGTAGTCGAACATCTTGGGGTCCCATTTTTTTTCCGACAGCCAGCGCGCGGATGTTTCGGCGCCCAGGGTGATGGCGTTTTCGTTGGCCAGTGTGCCCTGCCAGCGGGAAAAAGGTGTGCTGTAGTATCCGCCGTACGGAATGAAAGCTTTTGACAACATCAGACAGTCCTCCAGATTCGGGCCAGTTTATTGTGGCGTTGAAATGATTTTTTGGAAACGGGCGGCATCCCGCCCGGTTATCAAAAATCGATTGATTACTTGCTTTTTGTTTTTCCGGGTTTGCGATACTTCTCCCGCAGCTTGCGATGAAGAATTTTTCCGGTCGGTGTGCGCGGCATGTCGTCGGGATCGATGAAAATGACCTCTTTGGGGCGTTTGAAGCCGGCCAGTTTGTCCTGGCAGCAGTCGATGATGGTCTGGTCGTCCACCGAACCGGCTTCGTCTGCGGACTTTTTGCAAACGACCGCCACGACTTTCTCTCCCCATTTGTCATCCGGCAGTCCGATACAGGCGCAGTCGAACACGCACTCGTGGCTGCCCACCACCTCTTCCACCTCGCTGGGGTACACGTGCTCTCCACCGGTGATAATCATGTTGTCTTTGCGGTCGACGATTTCGTAAAAGCCTTCTTTGTCCTTGCGGGCCATGTCACCGGCGGAAAACCATCCCTGCTGGAAGGCGGCGGCAGTTTTTTCGGGAAGTTTGTAATACTCGTCAAACAGCATCGGTCCCCGGGAATAAAGCTCGCCGACTTCGCCGATGCCCACCTGCTTGCCGTCTTCATCCAGGATTTTGACAAAGTCGGTTCCCAGGCTTTCAAACCCGATGGAGCCGAGTTTGCGGAGCTGGTCTTCGGGCTTGAGGATCGTGACGATGCCCGCCTCGGTGGATCCGTATGCTTCATACAGCTCAACCTCTTGGAAAAAATCCATGATGGCCAGCTTCATGTCCTTGCGCACCGGGGCCGAAGAGCATAGCAGTTTTCGGATGGAGCTCACGTCCCTTTGCTTTGCCGAGTCGGGTGCGTTGAGAATCAAGTTGTAATGGGTGGGGATCAGCGAGATAAAGGTGATTTTCTCTCGTTCGACAATTTTCAGGATCTCCCCGGCTTTAAACGAGATGGCCGGATGGATGTAAACCGAAGCGCCGATGTAGGTAAAGGTAAAGGTGAAAAAGGTGGAGTTGATGTGGCACAGCGGCATGACGTTCAGGCAGACGTCGTGTTCGTTGAAACCGAAATCGACGGCATTGATGAGGTAAAAAGCGATGTGGGAGGCATGGGACCGAACAACTCCCTTGGGTTTGCCGGTGGTGCCGGAGGTGTAAATCAGAATCCAGGGGTCTTCCGGTTTTACGTCTGCCAACGGTTCCGAATCGGCAAATGACTGGATGAAGCTCTCGTAAGGCCGATAGTCGCTGCGATCTTCGCCTACGACGAAGTAGTGATCGGCGGAGATGTTGCCCAGCCGATCTTTAATGGCATCGACCGTGTCGGCGAACGGGTCGTGAACGATCATCGCGCCGGCGTCTGAATTGTTGACGATGTACTCGATATCTCCGGCAGCCAGCCGGAAATTGATCGGTACGATCACCAGGCCGGTCTTGGCGGTTGCCAGGAACACCTCGACGATCTCGATGCTGTTTTCCAGCAGCACCGCAACCTTATCTCCCTTGGATAGTCCTAAAGAGATCAGCCCATTGGCCAGTTGGTTCACCCGCCGATTGGTTTGAGGGTAGGTGAAGCGCCGGTGGCTGTCTTTTACCGACACTTTATCCGGATATTTCTTGGCGTTGAGCTTGAATTGCTGTCCCAGGTTCATCCAGCCGGATGTCATCGAACCCTCCTGTCGCAGTTTGCAGGCAGCACGGTGCGGGTCGTACCCTCACCGTCCGATGGAGTCAGCAATGGGTACCCGCAACTCGCTGCCGTAACGTGTCAAAGGCTGATGCGGGCATCAACGACTACAGCGTCGTCTTCGAAGGCCATTACCGGATTTAAATCCATCTCCTGGATTTCCGGCAGATCCTCCACCAGACGGGAAAGGCGCTGCAGGATTTCCGACAGGCGACCCTTATCGGCACCTGTCTGTCCGCGGACACCGTCCAGCAGGGGGGCTCCCTTGATTTCCGCGAGCATTTCAACGGCTTCGGCGTCGGTCAGCGGGGTGAGGTTAAAGACCACGTCTTTCATGATTTCGACGGTTATGCCCCCCAGACCGAACATGATCAGGTGCCCGAGTTCTTCTTCGGCCTTTGCGCCCATGATCACCTCCAGGCC